>DAOVNY010000125.1 GCA_030630005.1 Bacteroidales bacterium
AAAATTACCGCCTCCGTTTGGAGGCGGTTTAGTTCAACTCCTAAATATTTACTACACTACACGCATTATTTCGCCTTTGTCCGTTGTAGTGTGTTTTGTTAAAATGTTGATTAATAACGTTTTTGTATTTAGAAGATAATTTTTCATAATTTTATTTTTCAAATGTACAAAAACAATTTCAATATTCAAATTATTACTGATTTTCATTACTTGCATAATCTCTCTATTTATCAATATCACCCGCATTACGTATAGCCTTTGTTAGCATTTGTTTTAATTCTTTTGATGTTGGCACTTTTCCTTTAAATTTCTCTGGCAATCTATGAGTTAATTTGTATTCTGCTACCCCTATTGGTTTATTGCTTGTCCTTAAAGCGTATTCAACTTCTATGTTGTCTTTTACTGGACATAAGATAATTCCAATTGAAGGATTATCATCTGATTGCTTTTCTTGTTCATCTAAAAGTTCAAGATAGAAATTCATTTTTCCTGCAAATTCGGGTTCAAATTCAATAGTTTTTAATTCAATAGCAACTAAGCATTTCAATATTCTGTGGTAGAATAATAAGTCAATAGCATATTCTTTTTGGTTAAGTTTTAATCTGTACTGATTTCCAATAAAACTAAAACCATATCCGAGTTCCAAAAGCAGGTCTCTGATATTTTCAATAAGCCTATTTTCTAATTCTTTTTCCAATACTGGTTTTGTAATTCCAAGAAAGTCAAGATTATATTCGCTCTTTAATGCTTCATTTGCTTGCTCTGACAGATGAATGGGAAGAGCTTTTTCAAAATTACTCATTTTTTCATCTATCAAATGATGTTGATAAGCATTTGCTTTAATTTGATTAAGTAATACAGCACGGCTCCACCCTAATTGGTCAGTTACTTGTAAATAATATTTTCTTTCTTTTTTATCTTTTAATTGGTGAATAATCAGCATATTCTGACCCCAAGGAATTCTCAATGCCAATTCTAACAATTCCGGTTCATTTTTATATTCAAGATAGAATTGTCTCATTCTCCATAGATTTTGTGGTGAATAACCTTTAACTCCATCTATTTGTTTATTAATATCTTTTGATAAGGTGTCAACAATTGATTGTCCCCATTGATTTCTTTCTTGGTTTTCAACAATGATTCTACCTATCTCAAAATTCTGACCAATGTGGTATTTATTCAAGGATTTGAATGCTTGATACCTTGCTGAATTAATCGTGTCGATTATTTCCTGAAAGAAATTATTATATGCTGATATTTTATTCATATTCAAATTTACTCAAATTCTCTCGCAACCGTGAGAGAAATCAAAATTATATTATTCTCTCACAGCTGTGAGAGAATTGAAATAATGTTTTTACAAATAAATGCCAACTCCTAAATATTTACTACACTACACGCATTATTTCGCCTTTGTCCGTTGTAGTGTGTTTTGTTAAAATGTTAATTAATAACGGTTTTTGTATTTAGAAGATAATTTTTCATAATTTAATTTTTCAAATGTATAAAAACAATTTAAATATTCAAATTATCTAACGGGTTTTTTATTTTTTGCAACACCCATTTTAAAAAATTTAATTCAGTAAAATCAAGACTTTCAAAGGCTGTTTTATAAAAGTGCGTAAAACAAAACAAATATATTAATTTTATGACACACAAACTTCATATTTACAACTAATTGTGTAATGCAGTACAGGTATTTTTACAGGACGTTATTTATTTCTTTTTCTATTAATTTAATCATTTCACTAACTGGTTTAAATAAAGGTTGAACGGAGTCATTATCATAATCAAAAATATTCTCATAATCACCTTTCTGTCTCCAGTCAAACAGTTCAGATAATAGTTTTCCATATTTCTTGTCAAACTTTCCAGTTTTTACAAAATATAATGAAAACTGAGTTTTTGTTGCTGAATGTGATTTTGTCTGAATTTCATTTAAAACAAGCAAAGCATTAACAGCATAAAATAGGGAATAATAAAGTCTGTTTACTGCAGAATTCCAAAATTCATTCTCAGCCAATACTTTTGCTGCCTCAAATGTTTTGTGTGCAGATTCAATTCTGTATTTAGCATATTCTTTTCTCTCCTCAAAAGTCATAACTTGATTCCTTCTTGTGTTACATTCTGATAAAATGGTGTAATCCGTTGTTTATTTTGCCAGTCATTCTTTGAATATGCAAAAACAGAAAATGGTTCTCCAGTCTCCAATTCTAAGTCATAAAGTTTGTCTCTAAACTTTCTTTCAGTCTGTAGATTAACAGAATAGTCTGTTAAAATTAAAATATCCCAGTCTGAATCAGTCCGTTCATCCCCTCTGGCTCTTGAACCATAAAGAATCACTTCTGCCTTCGGGTCAATTGAATTAATTGAATTCCGAATTAACTGACTAATGAATTCTGTTTTTGCTTTCATTTTTCAAATGTATAAAAACAATTTAAATATTCAAATTATCTAAGGGACTTTTCATTTTTTGCAATTCTTTATTAACAACATGAGTGTATATTTCTGTTGTTTTTGATGAACTATGCTCCGGCAGTTATTAAAACCACATACCCTCTAAAATAGCCGACCCCGCTACTTTTGGTGTCGTTCAACAATGCATATAAAAACCGTCTAGCCTAAGGCCAGACGGGGTTTTTATATGCTTAGGTGTTGGCTACCGTTTTTTACTTTCTTTTCAATATATTTAGAGTTCATTATTCTAAGTATTCCCATATAATCTAACTTAAATTCAACCAAGTCTCCTACCTTATATTTCTTTTTATTTTCGTCAAGGTCAACTACAATCATATCAGAACTTGCACCGGCAAATTTTAAACTTTTATCAACTAATTCAAGATGGTCTGGTTCTACGTCAAGAAGACCTAAATCAATAATTGCCCGGTATGATGTTTCTCCAATATTAGTTTGGTCAAATTCAAAACTTTCGCCTTCAACATTTGTCCCAAACTCACCCATAGGAACAATTGGTTTTTCAATTAATTCGATTATTTCAGAATACAGACTAAATACATCAGAGTGCATTTTTTTGAATTTTGTATTATTATAAACATCTGTTCCAAGAAATAACGTTTCTCCTACTCTAAAATGATTAATTCCTTTTGGTAAAAGATTATGAAAAATCAAAGGTATTGTTACGGAAGAACCTCCGGAAACATATGGAATTTGCTTGTTAAATTTTGCTTCAATTAACTGTTCATATAAACTTAACTGAATTAATTTATCGTGATTTGGCAAAACACCATACAAACAAGATAAATTTGTACCAATTCCTACAACTTTAATATTTTCCAACTTAAAAATACTTTCATAAAAATCTATAAAGTCTTCACCTAATACTCCTTCTCGAAGTTCTCCCAACTCAATCATTATTATGACTTTATGAGTTTTGTTTTGTTTTTTTGCTTCTTTCGATAAAAGTTTAATAGTTTCAATTTGAGTGTTCATACTGATATCTGCATATTTTACAACACTTGATATTGAACGTTTTGCAGGTGGTTTAATATAGATTGTTTCAATTTTCGGATTAATTAATTTAATCTCTTTCAAGTTTGACACACGAGAGTCACATATTTGATTTATGTCAAATTTTAACAATTCCGTTAAATATTTTTTATTACCACTTAACATTTTTGACACAATAGACCATTCTATACTATTCTTTTTAAAAAGAGTATTAAGATAATCAAAGTTTGATTTTAATTTTTTTAAATCTAATGTTATAAAAGCCATTATTTTTCTTTTTTATATCTCATTTCAACATATTTGCTTGTAAAACCAATTTTCTCATAAAGAAATCTTGCATGATTATCTGGTTCTACGTGTAGTGCAATATTACCTTCTGTTAATTTTATTGTTTTTTTCATTAATTGTTTTCCAACACCTTTTCCCCTATGGTCTTTATGTGTTGCTATGTAAACCAATATATTTTCAGGAATATAGTCTTTCATTCCTGTCTGATTTATAACTACTACACCTATAATCTCTGTATCATTTTTTGCTATTAAAACAAAACCGCCAAAAGATGAATATTCTCGTAAAGAAAAATCAATAGCTTTTTCAATATCTGCCTTTGGGTCACCAAAATTTTCAAGATGATTGAATAAAAAATCAATTGTGTTGCTTTTTTCTTCCAAAGTTGGTTTATTTACCGAATTAAAAATTTTTAGTATCATATATTCTTACTTTTTATTAATATGCTCATAGCATTATAATCAAATTTACGAGAAATGCAAATTTTTATCTCTAATGGTAGCTAACTCCTAAATATTTACTACACTACACGCATTATTTTGCCTTTGTCCATTGTAGTCTGTTTTGTTAAAATGTTGATTAATAACGGTTTTTGTATTTAGAAGATAAATTTTCATAATTTTATTTTTCAAATGTATAAAAACAATTTAAATATTCAAATTATCTAACGGGCTTTTTATTTTTTGCAAATGTTTATTTACTACGTGAGTATAAATCTCGGTTTCCTTTGATAAACTATGCCCAAGTAATTCTTGTATATATTTTAAATTGCGATTAACTAATAGATATTTTCCATTTCATCACAAAAAAGAATTCCATTTATAGTAAACTCAACTCTACTGTTACTGCCATCATCAATTACATAATCAACGGTACCGGTTTTTGATGCCAGTGATGGAGTGTTTATTTCCTGAACACCACCTGAAATCCAATAACATGAAATATAATTATTTAAAGCATCGTTTGTGCTTACCTGAAACTCAACTCCGTTTGAAGCAATACCATTTGATTCGCCTGAAATAAGAAAAAGATCATCAGTAAAATCTAAAGGTGTATCATCACCTTCAGCCCACACAAATGTTTGATCAGATTGGCGTGAGATATTCAAAACAGAATCATTTATTTGAACATTTCCGTTTTGAAGAATAACACTAAATTTTATTTTTCCTTCGGCTGTTAATCCGGTATTTGTAATTGTATAATTACCTGAGACCACATTATTTTGTATAAAAAAAGTGTCGAAAACAACTTCTGCATGAGCCGATGAATCTAAAAGATATCCCGACAGAAAAATCTCATAATAGCCCTTACGATATAATTCATCTTCACAAAAAATACCCCAAGATTGATATTTAACTTTTATTTTATTCTCAGTTTTAAGATAATAAATATGCGCTCCAAAATATTTCATAAACCCACTATCCTGAAAAACAGTATCAACCGCTGTCCTGAAAGTCATATTAAAAATTTCGGTAAAAATATCCTCAGTCATAATATAATCCTTGGCAGAATTTACATTTTCATTATAATCAACTGATTCATTGTCTTTTTGACATGCAGCAAACATAAATGTTATTGCAATAATTACAAGCATTCTTTTCATTATTATAAATTTTTAAGTTCTATTGTTATTTTAGTTGAAATGCGTAAATGATTAAATGCGTAAATGATTAAATACAAAAATATTACTTCTATCATTTTATCATTTTAGTCATTTACGTATTTAATATTGTCTGAAAAATCCGTTATTTAATATAAGTCAGAAAAGAATATGTAAAATCATTTTGAGGGTCATCAACAATATTTTCTTCTTCTATTAACTTCCAATCGTTAAAATCAACTTCCCAAAAAGTATCAGCTTCAAAATCCTTATTCACTTTCGTGAGATAAAATTTATTAGCATAATCAAGAAACTGTTTGTAAATTGAAGCTCCGCCAATGATAAAACTCTCTTCTTTTTCAGAACATAATTCAAGAGCTTCATCAATTGAATAAACGGTGATACATCCCTCAAATTTTTCTCCCAGAACGTCGGTTATCACAACATTCTCACGATTTGGCAGGGGTCGCACAGGAAGTGATAAATATGTATTTTTTCCCATTATCACTTTATTACCTTTTGTAATTCTTTTAAACCTTTTCAGGTCTTCAGAAATATGCCATAGTAATTTATTGTCTTTTCCTATTGCATGATTTTGTGCTATCGCAACTATGATTGAGATGTTTTTCATTTTTGTAATTTTCATTAAACAGAAATCTCCCCTTTTATATGAGGATGAGCTAAGTAATTCACTAATTCAAAATCCTCATATTTAAAATCAAAAATATTATTTATTTCGGGGTTTATCTTCATTTCAGGCAAATCATAAGGTTTACGGCTTAACTGCAACTTCACCTGTTCGATGTGATTATGATAAATGTGGGCATCACCAAAAGTGTGAATAAAATCCCCTGCTTTTAAACCGGTAACCTGTGCCATCATCATCGTAAGCAAAGCATAAGAAGCAATATTAAAAGGCACGCCGAGAAAAATATCGGCACTACGCTGATACATTTGACATGAGAGTTTTCCACCGGCAGCATAAAACTGAAACCATGAATGACATGGAGGCAAAGCAGCTTTCCCGTTTTTTACATTTTCGGCAAAAGAAATTGAAGTATCCGGTAATACACTCGGATTCCATGCTGCCACAATCATTCGCCTGTTATCGGGATTTATTTTTATTTGCTCAACAATTTCAGCTATTTGATCAATTCCTTCATTATTCCAGTTTCGCCATTGTTGCCCGTAAACAGGTCCCAGCTCACCATTCTCATTTGCCCAGTCATTCCATATTTTGACTTTATTATCATTTAGATATTTTATGTTAGTATCACCTTTTAAAAACCAAAGCAGCTCATAGATAATTGATCTAAGATGAAGTTTTTTTGTGGTAAGAGCCGGAAAACCATCTTCGAGATTAAATCTCATTTGATAACCAAATACACTAACAGTTCCTGTTCCTGTCCTGTCTTTCTTTTCAATCCCGTGTTTTAAAACGTGATCAAGTAAATCTAAATATTGAAGCATTTTTATTTTAAATTTTAAATTTTATTTCTCTCCCATTTATTTATCTCATTAAAAGCTTCATCTTTATCACCCCACTTGATAAATTTCATTTTTCCTTTTCCTTTATAATTCAAAAACCAATTTAAAATTATTTCATCAATTTTGGGATATTTCTCTTTAAGTTCATTAAGAGATTCAACATTAATTATCCTTTCATTTTCCTTAACGGGAATAGCGATTAT
>DAOVNY010000189.1 GCA_030630005.1 Bacteroidales bacterium
ATTATTCTATTATTCTATTATTCTATTATTCTATTATTCTATTATTCTATTATTCTATTATTCTATTACTCCATCACTCCATCACTCCATCACTCCATCACTCCATTATTCCATCACCCCAATCTATATAAAACAGTAATTGATTAATGCGATGATTTGTTATTCAGCTTTAATATCCTTAATATTAAGTTGTAATGTTGTTTTATTGTTCCATTCGTTTTCTTCAATATGATAACAAATGCTGAAAGGAATATTTTTATTGGCAGTATAAATGCAATCTCCTTGCTGAAAAGCAATTGCTGATATTGGTAAACTGCTGATATCTGGGTGAACAACGTTTAATTTAAGATGGTTTTTCCCGACGATACGTGCCAGTCCTGTATCAACAACATTTCGGGTAAGAAAAACAGGAGCCATATTTCCCGGACCAAAAGGAGCAAACTGCTTAAGTATCCTGAAAAACTTATTGTTTATTTCGTTCAAGCTGATTTGTGAATCAATTTCAATTTCGGGGATAAGCATTCTGTCTTCAATGGTTGAAGAAACTATTTTATTAAATTTTTCTTTAAAGACTTCCAGATTTTCCGGTTTAAAAGAAAGTCCGGCTGCATATTTATGTCCACCGAAATTTTCGAGTAGCTCACTACATGCTTCAATGGCATTATAAATATCAAAATCTTTAACCGAACGGGCAGAACCGGTTATTAACCCATCCGCCTTTGAAAGAACAATAGTTGGTCGATAATAAGTTTCGGTAAGCCTGGAAGCAACTATTCCAATTACACCCTTATGCCAATTTTCGTTATAAACAACAGTACTTTTACTATTTAATAATTGCTCATCATTTTTTATCATATTAAGAGCGTCGATAGTGATCTGGTGATCAAGACTACGACGTTCGGTATTTAAAATATTTATTTGTTCGCTACAAGTGCGTGCGTATTTCATATTATCGGAAATAAGTAATTCAACAGAGTTTTTTGCACTTTTAATTCTTCCTGCTGCATTAATTCTTGGTCCAACCAAAAACACCAGGTCGCTAATAGTAAGTTCTCTTGAAAAAATATTCTTTTGATACAGATTTTTTATTGGTCTTCTTTTGATATTGCTATAACGCAAAATTGCTTCGATACCCGGTCTGGGATTAGTATTTATGCGTATTAATCCAAAATGTGCCAGTATTCTGTTTTCTCCTGTAATGGCAACTATATCGGAGGCAATACTTACTGCAACAAGATCGAGATATTCTTCAAGTTCATTAAAAGGAAAATCGTTTTTTTCCTGATATGCCTGAATAAGTTTAAATCCAACACCACAACCTGATAATTCTTTATACGGATATTCACAATCAGCTCTTTTGGCATCTAAAACTGCACAGGCATCAGGAATTTTTTCTCCCGGACGATGATGATCGCAAATAATAAAATCAATGTTTTTTGTCTTGGCGTATTCAATTTTCTCAACAGCCTTTATTCCACAATCAAGGGCAATGATAAGAGAAAAGTTATTTTCGGCAGCAAAATCAATTCCTTGTTTTGAAATACCGTATCCCTCCCCATATCTATCCGGAATATAAAAGTCCAATTCTTCATGGAATTTCTTCAGAAATGTAAAAACAAGTGCAACGGCTGTGGTTCCATCAACATCATAATCACCATAAATAAGTATTTTTTCTTTGTTTTGAATGGCAATTTCAATCCTGTTAATGGCTTTATCCATATCCTTCATCAAAAATGGATCGTGAAGTTTGGAAAACTCTGGTCGGAAAAAATTCTTTGCTTCTCTATAGGTGGATACACCGCGTTGTACAAGCAAATTTGCTAAATTGGGTGTTATTTTTAGTTCGTGGGCAAGATTATTAACTACTTCATTATCTGCTTGTTCTTTTATTACCCACCGCTTTTCCATAATTTTATTTTGTCGCGTAAAGATAATATTTTTATTCTGTTCTTTTGGAGTTTATTTACCATGCTTTGTAATCAATTAATCATCAGTAAATTAATTTGATAATTTATTTTTAAAAATTTGAACGCATAGCTTCAACAGGATTAAGTTTTGATGCTATATAAGCAGGAACTATTCCCGATAATAAGCCAATAATAGCAGATACACTTACCCCAAGAATAATATTACCACTTGTTAATACAAGCTCAAAACCATCTAATAAATTCGAAACTATAAGCGATAAGATATAAACTATTAATAAACCGGCTATTCCACCCATGATAGAAAGAAAAATAGCCTCGAAAAGAAATTGTAACAAAATAAAATAATTTTTTGCTCCAAGAGATTTTTGAATTCCAATTTGATTTGTTCTTTCCTTTACCGAAACAAACATAATATTTGCTATTCCAAAACCACCTACAAGCAATGAAAATGCTCCTATTATCCACCCTATACCTGCAATAAATCCAAACATCTCATCAAAACCTTTTGAAATAATGTCTGTTTCGTTGATTGAAAAATCATCATCAACCGATGGTTTGAGTTTATGAATTGAACGCATTATTCCTGTTAATTCATCTTTCAGTTGCTCGTTTGATATATTTGGTTTTGCTTTGACAACTAATGTTGATCCGATATTTTTTACATCTAATACCGTTCTTGCAAAATTATAAGGTATAATTGCAATATCATCTGATGAATTTCCAAAAAGGTCTTTACCTTCTTTTTTAATCACACCGATAACAGTTAATTTACGACCGAATATTTTTATTCTTCTTTCCAGAGCATCTGTCTTTGCAAATAAGTTTTCGGCTATTTCGTTCCCGATTATTACAACATTACTTCCGCTATTCGATTCTATATTGGTAAAATATCTGCCTTGTTGCAAATCAAAAGGCATTGTTTTATTATAATCGTGTGTAACTCCAGAAATTTGAATGTTTTCAATTGTTGTGTTTTGATATTTAATGTTTCTGCTAACTTGCAACATTAACGCGCCGGTTGCAGCAGTCTGGCTTCGTTTTTGAATTTGCTTTAAATCCTGCATTTTTGGCTCAGGTCGCTGCCAGTATTTCCACCAAGGATATTCTCCACCCATAGACCATGGCCATTTCTGGATAAATAAAACATTGTCACCGAGAGAATCAATACTCGAATGTATTGAACGCTCCATAGAATCGAAAACAGTAAAAATTGAGATAATTGAAAAAATTCCTATCGTAATTCCTGTTAAAGAAAGTATTGTTCTGGTTTTGTTTGTTTTGATTGATTGGAAAGCAAAAATATAGCTTTCGCGGATTAATTTTAATATTATAAATTTTCTAAACATCGAATATAAATTATTTTAGCAAACATAGTAAAAAAATTTATTATTGAAGGTGGGGAAATATTGGGAATAGGAGAAATTGGTGGAATAATGGAAATAGGGGAAATAAGGGGAATACCTTTATACCTTTACCATTTATACCGTTTTAAATTTTTTAACTAATTTAATAACAAAAATTAAGCATTTTAATTGTTTCTTATGCTGATTTTTAATAAAATTGCAGTCGCAAAACTCAAAAATACAGAACCTTGAAAAAAATCAAAAATGCGTTAGTCTCAGTATTTTACAAAAATGGTTTGGATGATATTGTAAAAAAGCTGAACGAACTGGGAATAACTATTTACTCAACTGGTGGTACTTATAAATTTATTGAAGATTTGGGGATTAAAGCTATTCCGGTTGAATCTCTTACTTTATATCCTTCTATTTTGGGCGGAAGAGTTAAAACTTTGCACCCTAAAGTTTTGGGAGGTATCCTTGGCAGAAGAGAAAATCAGGACGACCTCGAAGAGATGAAAAAATATGAAATACCGGAAATAGATTTGGTTATTGTTGATCTTTATCCTTTTGAAGAAACCGTAAAACAAACTTCTGATGAACAAGAGATCATTGAAAAGATTGATATCGGAGGCATTTCTCTTATCAGGGCTGCGGCTAAAAATTTTAAAGATGTACTGGTAATCCCTTCATCAAACCAATATGCAGAATTGTTGAATTTACTTGAGGATAAAAATGGATATACTTCAATCGGAGAACGGAAACAATTTGCTGCCCATGCCTTTAATATTTCTTCAAATTACGATACGGCAATATTTAATTATTTTAATGATGGTGCAAATATTAAATCATTTAAACACAGCTTTCTAAACCCAAACGTATTACGATATGGTGAAAATCCTCATCAGGAAGGAATTTTTTATGGTGCTCTTGATAAAGTATTTGAGCAATTTCACGGCAAGGCAATTTCATACAACAACCTTGTTGACTTGGATGCCGCAATAAATCTGATAAACGAATTTGATGAAACAACTTTTGCCATCTTAAAACATAACAACGCCTGTGGTATTGCAAGCAGGGATAATTTAATGGATGCATGGAAAGATGCCCTTGCGGGTGACCCTGTTTCAGCCTTTGGAGGTGTGCTTATTTGTAATAAAACTATTGATGAAAAAACAGCAAAAGAGATCAATAAACTTTTCTGTGA
>DAOVNY010000026.1 GCA_030630005.1 Bacteroidales bacterium
ATCTCTGACAAGGTGGAAATTTATGGGATTAGCTCACTCCAAAGACCTTAAAACAGGTAGTTTTGAAAAAGAACTTGTAACTCAAAAAGAACTGATGGTGATTCCAAATCCACCGAGATTTTTCAGAGAAGGAGACACAATTATTTTTAGTGCTAAAGTTACCGGGCTTACTGAAGAAAAATTATCAGGCGAAGCCGAAATACAATTTTTTGATGCCCTGACGATGAAACCAATTGATGAGTTTTTGCAACATAATTCTTCAAAAATATCATTCAATGTTAAAAAAGGGAAAGGTCAAAATATAGGATGGAAAATTTCTATTCCCGAAGGTTTGCAAGCAATCACTTACAGAATATTTGCAAAAACCAAAAACTTTAGTGATGGCGAAGAAAATACACTTCCGGTTTTAACAAATCGTATGCTTGTAACAGAATCGCTGCCTTTGCCCGTTAAAGGAATTGGAACTACCCATTTTAAATTTGAAAAACTGATAAATTCAAAAAGCTCTACTTTGAAGAATTATAATCTCAGTCTTGAGTTTACTTCAAACCCTGCCTGGTATGCAGTTCAGGCACTTCCGTATATGATGGAATATCCGTATGAATGTTCCGAGCAAATTTTCACAAGATTTTATGCCAATAGTATCGCCTCCGAAATTGCAAATTCAAGCCCTAAAATCAAACGAGTTTTTGAAAGCTGGAAACATTTATCACCGGATGCATTATTATCGAATCTTGAAAAAAATCAGGAATTAAAATCCGTTTTGCTACAAGAAACACCCTGGGTTTTGCAGGCAAAAAACGAAAGTGAAAGAAAGAAAAGGCTTGGATTGCTTTTTGATTTTAATCATATGTCGAATGAGCTTCAGAGTGCTATGCTGAGATTACAACAAAATCAATTATCGAATGGTGGCTGGCCCTGGTTTAAAGGAATGAAAGAAAGCAGGTATATTACGCAGCACATTGTTACAGGTTTTGGGCATCTTTCGCATCTTGGCATAAAAAGCTCAATGTCGGATAAAAAAAGCTGGAAAATGATTCAAAAAGCTGTTGAATATCTCGATAACGAAATCCGAAAAGATTATGAAAGGATATTAAAAAAACATCCGAAAAAAATAAACAATAATCATTTGGGAAATCTGCAAATACAATATTTATATGCGAGAAGTTATTTTTTAAATTTGATTGATATCCGGGAAAAAGATCAAAAAGCAGTAAATTATTTTAAATCGCAGGCGGATAAATATTGGAAAAATAAAAATAATTATATGCAGGGAATGATTGCTTTGGCATTAAATCGGTTCGGATTAAAATCCACTCCATCAGCAATAATTAAATCATTAAAAGAAAGAGCTTTGTATTCTGAAGAAATGGGAATGTACTGGAGGCAGGAAAGAGGATATTACTGGCAGCAAGCTCCCATCGAAACACAAGCCTTGTTAATAGAAACTTTTGATGAAATTACGAATGATGAAAAAGCAGTTGAGGAAATGAAAATCTGGCTTCTGAAACAAAAACAAACACAAGATTGGAAAACAACAAAAGCAACCGCTGAAGCTTGCTATGCTTTATTATTAAGAGGTAGTAATTTGCTTGAAAGCGATGAAATTGTTGAGATTACAATTGGAGATAAAAAGATTGATCCAACAAAAAATACTGAAATTAAAACCGAAGCAGGAACGGGTTATTTTAAAACAAGCTGGAGTAAAGATGAAATTACTTCAGACATGGGTAATATTTCAATTACTAAAAATGATAAAGGAGTTGCATGGGGAGCAGTTTACTGGCAATATTTCGAAGACCTTGACAAGATCACTTCTTTTGAAACTCCGTTGAGTTTAGAGAAAAAACTTTTTGTTGAAAGAAATACTCCTTCAGGTCCGGTTATTGAAGAAATAACTGATGAGACGACACTTGAAACAGGTGATAAAATAAAAGTTAGAATAGTTTTACGAGTTGACCGCAATATGGAATATATCCACATGAAAGATATGAGGGCTGCTGCTTTTGAGCCTTTAAATGTTTTGTCGGGATATAAATACCGCAGCGGATTGGGATATTACGAAAGCACAGGTGATGCGGCTACAAATTTCTTTATCAGCTATCTCCGCAAAGGAACTTATGTTTTTGAATACCCGCTTGTAGTTTCTCAGAAAGGTGATTTTTCAAACGGAATTACAAGCATTCAATGTATGTATGCTCCTGAGTTTGGAAGTCATTCGGAAGGAGTGAGGGTAAATGTAAAATAACCCCCATCCCAGCGACTAAAAGGAGTACGTATGGACCTCCCCAAAAATGGGAAAGGAGTTACTTTGTGCAGTTTATTGGATTTTCCTCGTTGATTGAAATTGTTGATGTTACATAATTCGAGGATAGTTTTTACATATTTTTGGATTCAATTCCCGAATTATTATAATATTTTTGGATTTAGTTCCAAAAATATTATATATTTGCAATATGATTAAAAGGGATATTGAAATAATTATTAAGAAAAAACTATTTAAGTCTAAAGCCATTATTATAAGTGGTCCACGACAAGTAGGCAAAACAACACTTGTAAGATCAATTGTAAACTCCGTTGCTGAGCCATATTTATGGTTTAATGGCGATGAGCCTTCTACAATATCAATATTCAACAATATTTCGTCAGCTGACATGAAACAACTGTTCGGAAAAAACAAAATTGTTGTAATTGATGAAGCACAGAAAATAAATAATATTGGCTTAAGCCTAAAAATAATTGTAGATACATTTCCTGATATTCAACTTATAGCAACCGGCTCTTCTTCTTTTGAATTAGCAAACGAAGTTAATGAGCCTTTAACAGGAAGAAAGTTTGACTATTTCCTTTTCCCAATTTCTTACAACGAACTAATTAATGAATTTGGAACTTTAAAAGAAAAAGAATATTTATCACAAAGGCTCATTTATGGTTCCTATCCGGAGATTATTAATAATCCGGAAGATGCCAGAGATAACTTAAACTTGCTTTCTGACAGTTATTTGTACAAAGATCTTCTTTCTTTGGAAACAATTAAAAAACCTACACTATTAATCAAACTTTTACAAGCTTTGTCGTGGCAATGCGGGAGTGAAGTATCATTTAACGAATTAGCCCAAACAATTGGTTCAGACCCAAAAACAGTAGAGAAATATATTGATCTTCTTGAAAAAGCTTATGTGATTTTCAGACTCCAACCATTAAGCAGAAATCTAAGGAATGAGTTAAAAAAAACCAGAAAAGTGTATTTCTATGATAATGGTATTAGAAATGCAATAATTGGAAATTTTGACAGATTAGACTTGAGACAAGATATTGGCGCACTTTGGGAAAATTATCTTATAAGTGAAAGAAAGAAATTTATTGAATACAAGAGAATATATGGTAACCAGTTCTTTTGGAGAACTGCCCAAAAGCAAGAAATTGATTACATAGAAGAACGCGATGGAATTTTTAATGCTTATGAGTTTAAATACAATCCC
Organism: Bacteroidales bacterium; assembly: GCA_030630005.1. Taxonomy (GTDB): domain Bacteria; phylum Bacteroidota; class Bacteroidia; order Bacteroidales; family JAIORY01; genus JAIORY01. The sequence goes on from DAOVNY010000026.1 coordinate 3,483, forward strand.
AAAAAGAAAGCATATTTGTCCAAAACATTTTCAAAAGCATATTCGGCACATAGTTTCTTCTTGGTTAACAATAACAATTACAATGATTTTTTAACGATTTAATAGAATGCTTTTTCCAACTCTTTCTTAATTTCCTCAATCAGCTTTTATTAAACTTATTCATAGTTCGTTCAACTCCAATTGCAACAAAACTTTTTATTGCTTCAGCAGCGAGTTCAACTTTTGGTATCATTAATTTTTCTTCTGATTTTGTCCACTTTCCTAAGACATAATCTGATTGATAACCTCTGGCAAAGTCATCACCAAGCCCAATTCTTAATCGGGAAAAATTACTTGTATTAATATTTTCGATGATACTTATTAGTCCGTTATGTCCACCGTCACCACCTTTTTCTCTTATTCTTAATGTACCCAGAGGCAAGGCAATATCATCAACTACAACCAATAAATTACTTGTAGGAATATTTTCTTTTTTAAGCCAGTATCTTACAGCTTTTCCGCTAAGATTCATATAAGTAGCCGGTTTTATCAAAATTAGAGTCTTTCCCCTGAATTTTATTTTGGCAGTAGAAGCATATCTTCCCGGACTAAATTTTACATCAGTATCTTTAACAAGAGCATCAAGCACAACAAATCCGATATTATGCCTTGTGTTTGCATATTCATCACCAATATTTCCCAAGCCTGCTATTAAGTATTTCATGGTTTTAAAATAATACACACAAATTTATAAAAAAACCCCGAGTAAACGGGGTTCTTTGTAATATATATATTTTTGTTAAAGAATAATTATTCTTTGCTTTCTGTACCTTTTGCAGGAGCTGCCCCTTCTGTACCTTCTTCGCTTTCTTCGCCTTCTTCACCTTTTTCACCTTCTTCTTCCTCTTCAGAAAGAACCATACGTGTTGTAGTAACCCCAATTACAAATTGTTGTGGTTTTGCAATATACTCAATATTTTCCTGTGGAAGATCGGAAATATGAATAGAATCATTTATTTCTAAATCGCTGATATCAATTTCGATTTTATCAGGCATAAATTCAGGAAGAGCATTTACTTTTATTTTACGCATTTTTTTCATTAAAACGCCACCTTTGGTAATTCCGGGTGCTATTCCTGCTTCCCGTAAAGGAACTCCCATAGTAATTGATTTTGACCCGTCAAACTCCAAAAAGTCAACGTGTAAAAATTTATCTGTTACAGGATGAAATTGCATTTCCTGAATAATTGCTTTGTGTTTTTTCCCTTCGATGTCAATTTCAAAGAAATAAATTTCCGGCGTATAAACATATTTCTCAAAAACTTTACTGTTGACAGTAAAATATTTTTGTTCGCCAATACCATAAATGACGCAAGGTATTTGATTTGCTTTTCTTTGTTTTTTTGCATCTTGTTTCCCTACGTTCTTTCTTAAAGAACCGCTAATAGATACTGTTTTCATTTTTAATTAAATTTTAATTAAGATTAATAAGATTATTATTTAGAATTGAAAAAGTGAACTGATAGATTCATTATTTTCAACACGATTAATTACAGTAGCAAAAAGATCTGCTGTACTGATCACTTTTATTTTTTTACTATCTTTTTTCAAAGGAATTGTGTCTGCAACAACAACTTCGGTAAAATCAGAATTTTCAATTTTTTCGTATGCATTTCCCGAAAATACCGGATGTGTACAAAAAGCTCTTACGCTGTTGGCTCCATTATCTTTAATAAGTTTTGCAGCTTTTGTTATTGATCCGGCTGTATCAATAATATCATCTACCAAAACAACATCTTTACCTTTGACATCTCCAATAAGTTTCATAGTTTCGACAACGTTTGGTTTTGATCTGTGTTTATAGCAAATTACGAAACCGGTATTAAGATTTTTTGCATAAGAAGCAGCTCTTCTGGCACCTCCGGTATCAGGAGAAGCCATTATCAAATTTGGAAGATCAAGAGTAAGAAGGTAAGGAACAAAAATTGAAGAAGCATATAAATGATCGACAGGGATATTAAAAAATCCCTGGATCTGATCAGCATGTAAGTCAATGGTAATTATACGTTGAATTCCTGCAGTTGACAAAATATCAGCTATTAATTTTGAAGCGATAGAAACTCTTGGTTTATCTTTTCTATCTTGTCGTGCAAAACCAAAATAAGGAATTACAACAACGATATTTCTGGCAGAAGCACGTTTTGCAGCATCAACCATCAGCAAAAGTTCAAATAAATTATCAGTAGGGGCAAAGGTAGATTGGACAATAAAAATATCTCGTCCTCTAATATTTTCTTCAAAAGAAATTTGAAATTCTCCGTCAGAAAATTGGGTAAATTTTGTATCTCCAAGTTTAATACCGTAGCTTTTAGCAATTTTTTCTGCAAGATATTTAGATTCCCTACCCGAAAAAATACTAACTAATTTATTCTCTACCATTTTATTAAAATATTTGCTGTGAATTTTAAGCCGCAAAACTACTTAAATATTTTAATATAATTCATTTCTTTTCATAAAAAAAAACAATATCTTTGCAAACCCATTTATAAGCCCGGGTGGCGGAATTGGTAGACGCGTTGGTCTCAAAAACCAATGAGGTAACCCTCGTGCCGGTTCGATCCCGGCTCCGGGTACATGAAACAGATAAAGCTTTCTTTTTTTTATTTCTTATAATAAAGATAGAGAGCTTTTTGTTTATATAAATACTCTATTGAAAATTTCTTATGACTAAATTATCAAAAAAAATATCATTTTATTTGCCAATCTTGTTTTCCGTTATTCTGATAATTGGAATTTATTTGGGGATGAAACTTGCACCTTCATCATCAGGTACACAGAATATTTTTACTATCAGGCAAGATAATTATAATAAGATTTCTGATATTCTTAATTATGTTTCTCAGGATTATGTTGATTCTGTTGATAGAAATAAGTTGGTTGAAGAAGCTATTGATGGGATACTTAATGAACTCGATCCTCATTCGAGCTATATTAGTGCTGAAGAATTTAATGCCGTTAACGATCCCCTTGCCGGAAATTTTGAAGGAATTGGTATTCAATTCAGGATAATTAAAGACACAATAAATGTTATTCATCCAATTGCCGGCGGACCTTCGATAAAAGTTGGATTACGTGCCGGTGATAGAATAGTAAATATTGAAGATACTATTGTTGCCGGTGTCGGTATTACAAATAGCGATGCCATAAAAAAACTCAAAGGCAAAAAAGGAACAAAAGTAAATATTGAAGTATATCGCCGTGGGGTGAATGAATTATTAAATTTTACGATTACAAGAGATGTAATTCCGACCTATAGTCTTGATTTTAAATATATGTTTGATGATAAAATAGGCTATATTAAATTGAGCAAATTTTCCGCAACTACTTATGATGAATTTTCGGAAGCAATGAAAGAACTTCTTAATCTGGGAATGGAAAAACTTATTCTTGATCTGAGGGGAAATGTTGGTGGTTATCTTCAGATAGCAATTAAACTTGCTGATGAGTTTTTAAAAGAAGGAAAATTAATTGTTTACACAGAAGGGAATAGCCGTCCGTGTAATTATGCTTATGCTACAAAAACAGGTATGTTCGAAAATAATGAAGTAGTGGTTTTAATTGATGAAGGCTCAGCTTCGGCAAGTGAAATTATTGCAGGTGCAATTCAGGATAATGACAGAGGTTTGATAATCGGCAGAAGATCTTTTGGTAAAGGACTGGTACAGGAACAACTTAATTTCCCTGATGGTTCTGCATTACGCCTTACAGTTGCGCGTTATCATACACCAACCGGAAGATGTATTCAAAGACCTTATGAAAATGGTTTTGAAGATTATAATCATGATTTTTATTATCGCATTGTAAACGGTGAATTTGGAAATGCCGATAGCATCCATTTTGATGACTCGTTGAAATATACAACGCCAAAAGGCAAGATAGTTTATGGAGGCGGCGGCATTATGCCCGATATTTATGTGCCTCTTAAAAGTGATGAAAATGATGAGTATTTTTATTCCTTAACGGGAAAAGGCTTGATCTTTCAGTTTGCTTTTGATTATGCTGATAAAAACCGGCAAGATTTGAATCAATACAAAACATTCGATAATTTTAATAAAGAATTTCAAATTACAAATGATCTTTTTAACAATCTCATAACCTACGTCGAAACAAAAGGAATTAAAGAAAATAAAAAGATCATCAACCAATCAAATCAAAAAATAAAAATTCTTCTCAAAGCCTATATTGGCAGAAATATTTATGATAACGAAGGTTTTTATCCTCTTTATCATAAAATTGATAAGGAATTTCTTAAAGCTGTTGAGGTTTTATCCGATTCTTTATAATAGTGTTGAAGGATCAAGATTTTTTAATTCGATATCTTTGAAATAATATGTGCTTTAAAGAACTTTTTTTATTCGTTCTATCAGTTCATTACCAAGATTAGTTTTTTCAACAATATGCTTTTTTATTGATAAAACAGTATTATTACTTTCAAAATTTCCTCTTACTTGCATGAAATCAAGCTGCTTGTCGGTTTCTTCTCCGTCCATTCCAAATCCTGTTTTTGTGTTTAATGAAAATTCTTTTTTGATATCTTCTATAAGCATAATATCTAAATCTACAACACTTTTTTTCCATTTTTCCACTTGCTCAATAATATCCTTTGAAGTTATCTTGCTAATTTTTTTACCTATTCGTTGTTGAAGAATATTTATTGCCCATGTCCACTCATAAGTATTATAATTATCATAAATTAATTTGAAGAAGTTATCAACTTGTTCAATGCTTGAGATTTTTCCGTTTTCAATATCCGAAAGCAATTTTCCAACAATTTCTTTCGGGGCTATTAATCCTGCTAAATCAATCCATTTTCCTGTTCCTATTGGAATATCCGGTTTCAGCCTTTTCTGAATTTCTTTATTGTCTTTAAAATTTGTTTTTTCAAGTCGTTTAATTATTGAATTTCCCAGAAATTTATTAATTCCTATTTCGTATAATCTAAGACCTTTGTTAATTGAGGGATTATTTATTTTACACTTTTGGTAGAAATAGTAATCTGAAGATTTGCCGGAAGACGCTTTTAATCTGCTAAGGATTTCACTACCGTTCATCATTTTTTGGATAGTGTAAGGACTTAAAAGGTTAAAGTTTATATAATCAAGTTTTTTAGGGTCTTTTCGTTTGTCGCGTTTCGACCATTTTTGAGCATCTCTGACAGTACCTACACTTTGTAAATTTATTCCGGGAATCAAAACACTATCATCATGTTTTTCGATCAAATATGAAAAAGGCAAGTCGGAAGTATCCGAATTTCTATAATGCCTGCCCATAATAATAGAAAATGCTCCGATTTTAGCCGGCCATAGTATGTATGAATTACTCGTTGTCTTTGCTCCTCTTTCAAGTATTCCCTGATGAATCGGGCCCAATTTATACATGTGATTACTTTGGTTTGAGCCACTTCCTGCATTTAAAAATGAAAATAAACCAGCAATTAATAATGTGGATTTATGATGTGAAACAGTATAAGGTCCGGCAAAAATAGAGCAGGCTTCACCATGAAAACACTGACAATTAGCAAAGAATAAAGAATTATCTGCTGAATAATGTTTGCTTAATTCACATCCCTGTCCAATAAAACAATGTGAAATTAATGTTGCATCAGATATTTTTGAACCAGAACAAATAATAAAATCTTCTATTATTACTCCAGAACCTAAATACGCGGGAACTTCTATCGAACTATTAATAGAGCCATTTGATAATTTGCAAGCACCTTCAATTGTACTGTTTACACCGATTTTAACATTTTTGATGGTTTTACAATTTATTAATTTTGCACCTCTGGCAATTAATCCCATTGAAGATGTAACAGATTTGGTATAGTCAGCTATCATTTTTTCAAGTGCTTCAATAACTTTCGGTCTATGTCTGTATAAAGTTAAAATGTATGCTGTGTGTGCTGAAAGATAATCATAAATTGGAATTTCCCTTCCTCCTCCTTCATTGATTGTCTTAACTCTTACTCCATTTCCAAATGAACTTTCGCCTTCAACCGCAATCATATCAACATTTTCAATTACCACATCATCTTCAATAATATAATTTGCTAAATAATTTTTAATTTTTCCAATGTAAACATTATTACCTATGATACAATTATGTATAATTGCATTGTTTATTCCTGCCGGTTTTTTAACGCCGCCGAAAAAAGTAAATTCTTTATCAAATACACCTAATTTAATATTACCTGAAAATTTTGTTGAAAAAACTGTTTTCGTATTAAATTTCTCGGCAACCCGAATAGTATCCCAACTATCCGAAACACAACTTTGTGATTTTAGTTGATTTATTTCCTCTTTTGTTAATGAACGATATTTTTGTATCATCTTCTAAATATTTTTTTATATTGAATTAGAACAGACAAAGTAAAACAATATTTATTAATCTTAATGATTAATTAATCAGTATAAAAAATCAAACTAAATAAATTTTATTATTTTCGTATTTTTTTTCAATAATAAGTAATAAATTAATATAATAATTAATTATGGAAAGCATCAGATTTAAAGCATTGGAAACCACATGGAATCGTAAACCGGTTAATGTTGTTTTACCAAAAGGGAAAGCTTCCGATTATTATGGTGAAATGACTTTTAATAAAAAGGCTATGCGCGATTTTTTACCGGAAAAAGCATACAAAAAAGTAATGGCATCAATTGAAAAAGGCGGGAATATTGACCGTAAAATAGCTGATCAGGTTGCAGCTTCGTTAAAATCGTGGGCAATAGGCAAAGGAGCAACTCATTATTCTCATTGGTTTCATCCCCTTACCGGATCAACTGCCGAAAAGCATGATGCATTTATCAATCCTGTTGAAGGTAATGATGCTATTGAAGAGTTTAGCGGTAACGAATTAATCCAACAGGAACCAGATGCCTCAAGTTTTCCAAGCGGGGGAATCAGAAATACTTTTGAGGCAAGGGGTTATACTGCATGGGATCCGACCTCGCCGGCTTTCATTCTTGAAAATACTCTTTGTATTCCAACAATTTTTGTTTCCTACACAGGTGAAGCTCTTGATTACAAAACTCCTTTGATCAAAGCTTTAAATTTGATTGATAGAGCTGCCGTTGATATTTGCAAATATTTTAATAAAAATGTAAATAAAGTAAATGTCACATTAGGTTGGGAACAAGAATATTTTCTCGTTGATACAGCTTTATATTATGCAAGACCCGACCTTATTCTAACCGGTCGTACTGTATTTGGACACGATTCGGCAAAAGACCAGCAGCTTTCCGATCATTATTTTGGTGTTATTCCGAATAGAGTTTTAAATTTTATGAAGGACTTTGAAATTGAAGCCCACAAACTGGGAATACCTGTAAAAACGAGACATAATGAAGTAGCTCCAAGCCAGTTTGAATGTGCTCCTGTTTTTGAAGAAGCTAACCTTGCTGTTGATCATAACCAATTATTAATGCATATATTAAATGTTGTTGCCAAACGACATAACCTGACTGTGTTATTGCACGAAAAACCGTATGCAAATATCAATGGATCGGGAAAACATAACAATTGGTCATTAATGACTAATACGGGAATTAATCTTCTTTCACCTGGTAAAACCGGAAGTTCTAATCTTATGTTTATCACTTTTCTTGTTAATATTTTAAAAGCTCTTGATACTCATGCCAATCTCTTGGGTGCAAGTATTGCAACGGCAGGAAATGACCAAAGACTTGGAGGACACGAGGCTCCTCCGGCAATATTCTCTGCCTTTATCGGTTCGCACTTAACTGATATCCTTAATAATATTGAGAAAAAAGTTAAAAATGGTAAAATAACACCTGATATTCAGGAAGAACTTCACCTTAATATTGCTAAAATCCCGGAAATACTTTTAGATAATACCGACAGAAACAGAACCTCTCCGTTTGCATTTACAGGAAATAAGTTTGAGTTTAGGGCAGTCGGATCATCCGATACTTGCTCGAAATCGATGACAGTATTGAACTTAATTGTAGCCGACCAACTGAAAAAATTTAAAGAAGAAGTGGATACCCATCTTGTAAAAAATGTTAGAAAAGATGAGGCTATTTTCAGAGTATTGAAAAAATATATTTCCGAATCAAAAAACATTCGTTTTGAGGGAAATAATTATAGTGAAGAATGGATTAAAGAAGCTGAATCGCGTGGATTGTTAAATATCAGTTCAACTCCACTTGCAATAAAAACATTTATTACTACCAAGACTGTAAATCTTTATGAAACACATAAAATTTTAACAAAAAAAGAACTTGTTGCCAGATATGAGGCTTATCTTGAAGATTACACAAAAAAAATTCAAATCGAATCAAGGGTAGTCGGCGATTTGGCTATTAACCATATAATTCCGGTTGCAATTAAATATCAAAATGTTTTGATAAATAATGCAAAAGATCTGAAAGATGTTCTTGATAATAAAACTTATGTAAGACTTTCGAGAAATCTTATAACATCCATCAAAGAAATTTCAGAACATATTTTTGAAATTAAAAACTTTGTCGGGGAAATGATCTCCGAACGGCGATTAGCCAATAGAATAGCAAAAAATGATGCCAAAGCTCTGGCTTATAATAAAAACGTTTTTCCTTATTTCGAAAAGATCAGGTACCATATTGATAAGCTCGAAATGCTTGTTGATGATGAGTTGTGGCCATTACCGAAGTATCGTGAATTATTATTTATGAAATAATTATTCCACGGTAACTGATTTTGCAAGATTTCTGGGCTGGTCAACATTACAATTCCTCATAACAGCAATATGATAAGACAAAATCTGTAATGGAATTGTTGACAATAATGGAACGAACATAGCTTCAGTTTGAGGTATTTCGACTGTATAATCAGCAATTTTCTTAATATCGGTATCTCCTTCGGTTACGATGGCAATAATAATCCCTTTTCTTGATTTAACCTCTTCTATATTGCTTTTAACTTTTTCGTATAAACCGGTTTTAGGTGCTATAAAAACTACAGGCATGTTTTCATCAATTAAAGCAATAGGTCCATGTTTCATTTCGGCTGCCGGATAACCTTCTGCGTGAATGTATGAAATTTCTTTTAGCTTGAGGGCTCCTTCTAAAGCAACAGGGAAATTATATCCTCTACCAAGATAAAGAAAGTTTTTTGCATCTTTAAATTTTTCAGCAATTGACTTAATAATATTACTTGCTTTTAATGTTTTTTCAACTTTATCAGGAATGCTTTCCAATTCGTTTATTAGCTGATGAAATTTGGATATTGAAATAGTTCCCCTTTTCTTAGCTATCATTAAAGCAATTAAAGTTAATATGGTTACTTGAGCAGTAAATGCTTTTGTTGAAGCGACACCAATCTCCGGTCCTGCATGTGTATAAGAACCTGCATCTGTCATTCTTGCAATTGTTGAACCAACAACATTACAAATACCAAGAACCGTAGCTCCTTTTGATTGTGCTAACGATATTGCAGCAATAGTATCTGCTGTTTCGCCGGATTGTGAAATTGCTATAAATACATCGTTTTCGTTAACTACCGAATTTCGATATCTGAATTCGGAAGCATATTCAACTTCAACCGGAACACGGGCAATATCTTCTAAAAGATATTCACCAACAAGTCCGGCATGCCATGATGTTCCACAGGCAATGATAACTATTTTTTCTGCATTTATAAGCTTTTGTTCATAGTCTGCTATTCCACCTAATAAAATTAATCCTTTATTTACATTCAGCCTACCACGCATACTATCTTTTATCGATCGTGGTTGTTCATAGATCTCTTTCAGCATAAAATGCTCAAAACCTTCTTTTTGGAGCTGGCTTAAATTTAATTCCAGTTTTTGAATATATGGGGTATGCTTTTCGTTTTTAGTAGTTCTAATATCCAGATTTCCATTTTTCTTAATTACAGCAATTTCGTAATCATTAAGATAAACAACATTTTTAGTATATTCAACAATGGGAGTAGCATCAGAGGCAATATAAAAATCCCCATTTCCGATACCGATAACTAAAGGACTACCTTTTTTTGCTGCAATAAGTTTATCAGATTCGTTTTTTGAAATAATAACGATAGCATAAGCACCTATTACTTGATTTAATGTGATTTGGACAGCTTGAGCAAGATCAACTTTTTCATTTTTCTGAATATCATCAATTAAATGTATTAAAACCTCACTGTCTGTATTGCTTGTGAATTTATATCCACGTTTGAGTAACTCATCTTTTAAAACTGAATAATTTTCGATTATCCCGTTATGAATTATTGCAATATCTTTGGATTGGGAATAATGCGGGTGTGCATTAGTGTCATTTGGTTCGCCATGTGTAGCCCAGCGGGTATGGGCAATGCCTATAGTTCCGCTTAAATCTTTTTCTTTAACAAATTCTTTCAGATCAGAAACTTTTCCACTCTTTTTATAAATATTGAGATCTCCATTTAGTAAAGCAACTCCTGCACTATCATAACCACGGTATTCGAGTCTTTGTAATCCTTTTATCAGGATGGGATATGCTTGTTTTTCTCCAATGTATCCAACAATTCCACACATATAAGTACGAGTTTTAAATTTATTGCAAATTTTTAAAAAAATCTATTAAAATAATAGAAAATCAAAATTACAAAATGTAGTTCTTAAATAAAAGAAATGTTTGATAAAAAAATAATTTTAATCAATTCGTGTATAAATCAATTCTAACTTTAATCTGTCGGAATATGGAACAGGATCTGAGGGATCTGTACCGTTGATCAATAGTCTGTTTACTTTGGTCGCGCTTCCTGAAATCAATAAATTAAGTTCGTTTTCTTCAATATTGTCAGTTAAAAGCGTTTGAATATATCGTGAGATACGGAAATTATATCCACTATATGTGCTATCATAATAACCACCAAAATAACTTTCACCCTCATATTGGTCAGTAATAAACCTACCTTCTCCTTCTTCGTTAATTTTTATTAAAGCAAGAGTTGATGGCAGATCATTTTCTAATTCGGTTTCGGCAGGTTTTACCCACAGTCTTGCCTGGTTAATAAAAATATTTCCGGAATCTAACCAATCCTGTAAATAAGGAAAAGTTATTTTTGTTTTAACTCCCGCCATTGGTTGCAGATAAAGAATATTTTCACCAAGACCGGTACCTCCATATAATACCTGATACTGAAAAGCCGGTGAGGCATCAAGATAATCATTATGTTCGTAATGATTGAAACGGGCGCTATATGTGGAAACTACAATATTATAACTTAACGAATCCTCTTCATCGTTTTGGTAATACAATGTCATCTTTGAAAAAGTAAGTTTAAAGAAAACAATTGCTCCATCACTTGCAACATCATCAACTGTAATATACAGTCCTTTAAAGAAATCAACAAAATCAGTATTACTTGCAAGATCAGTAGAATCAGCATTAAGTAATTTTTCTCCCAGTTCTGTCGAAAAATCACTCATATTAATACTTATATGTGGTGCCAGAGTATCTTCACCGACAACAACTTTTGTGTTTGGTTTTGGGCAATAAGTATAATTTGCCAATTCAATACCTGTATTTGCAATTTCTTGATTTGAATAATAAGCTGTATCAAATTTCATAGCTTCATCAAGTTCAAATATTCTGATAGTTTGCTGAGTGTTTGTATCTCCGTAAGCACCTTCTGTTGATAAGAATAATACAAGCGAATCAAGTACGGGGTTGTCACCAAAATCGGGAGCAGCGGTAGAAAGCCAAAACTGTGTATATATACTTGCGGTACTTAATCCAAAAACCGGATCAATTATACTTCCAAGTAAATTACTTGTTAAGCCGGTTGTATTAACCGAGTCAACCAAAACCGAATATGCAATAACAGTGGTGGTATCACAGAATTTTGCATTTAGATTATCTTGTTCGGGCTGAAGCCCAAGTCCAATTTTTTCAAGATCTTTTTTACATGCACTAAAAGAAACAAAAACCAAAATTGTTAGAATAAAGAAATAGTTCCAACTGTTAATCTTATTAATTTTCAACTTGATAAAATTTAATTATTAAACAAAAAACTTCTAATTATCAGCTTCTTTATCTTCAAGGAATTTATCATAAAACTCAGCATACACATCAATATAATTATCAGGAGATTGATATTCGAGAACCGGTTTTCCTGATCCTTTAAGATATTCCTTTATTTCAGGATTGATTTTTTTAGATCCGTAAATTATCCCATCTGAAAAATCAATGGAAGCTTTGATCATATTAACGTAGTTTCCTTTCTTATAGTGTGCGAGGTCTTTATTTGTTATTCCTTCTTGTTTAATTTTTTTGGCGAAATTTTTATCAAGAGTTTCGTTAAAATCATCATCATAAATTGAATAAATCACTTTTGAATCAGAAAACAGAGGGTTATCTTTAAATGCTTTTTTAACATAAAGAGGGATCAAACTGGTAAACCAACCATGACAATGTACAATATCAGGAGACCATCCTAATTTGTGTACAGTTTCGAGAACACCTTTGGTAAAGAAAATTGTTCTCTCGTCATTATCATCGAAAAATTTATTCTTTTTATCGGTAAAAGTAAATTTGCGATGAAAATAATCTTCATTATCAATAAAATAGATTTGCATTCGTGCTTGTTGTATTGAGGCAACTTTTATGATCAACGGATGATCGTTGTCGTCAATAATAAGATTCATTCCCGATAAACGGATAACTTCATGAAGCTGATTTCTTCTTTCGTTAATATTTCCGAAACGAGGTATGAATGTTCGTATCTCATTTTTTCTTTCTTGAATACCTTGAGGAAGATAACGACAAATTTTACTCATGTGAGTTTCCGGAAGGTAAGGTGTTATTTCTTGTGTTACAAATAATATCCTTGGTTTTTCCATTTTTAATATAAGATTGATTTTCTGAATTGCAAAAGTAATAATAATTTATGACTTTTTTAATTAGCACACCTTAATATATGTTAAAAGAAAAATAAACCAAATAATTTTCTTTTTATAATAACAGAATAATATAATTTTGCCTGTTAATACATTAACAATAAACTTTATGTATAAAATTGATAAACACCCAATTCTTGAAGTACGTAAGAGTGAGAAAATCAAATTCTTATATAATGGAAAAGAAATTGAAGGTGAAAAAGGATTTACTATTGCTGCAGCTTTGCATCAGGCAGGATACCCTGTTCATAGTCATAGTCTCGAAAATCGTGAACGTAGCCTTGAGTGTGGCATTGGTAAATGTGGTGCATGCGAAATGCTGGTCGATGGACAGATAAAAAGAATATGTATTACAAAAGTTGATGATGTAAAAGCCGTTGATGAAATACCAAAAGACTACAAACCGGAAATTTCAATTATCAATAAAGAAAATCCGGTAAATATTTATAAAACAAGTGTTGTGATAATTGGTGCCGGACCAGCCGGTCTTGCAACAAGAGAAAAACTTATCGAAAATAATATCGAAAATATTGTTATTGATAATAATGATAAAATAGGAGGGCAGTTTCCAATGCAAACTCACCAGTTTTTCTTTTTTGAAAAAGAAAAGAAATTTGGTGGAATGCGAGGATTTGATATTGCTAAAACACTTGCCGGAGCTTCTAACGAAGGCATTTTCTTAAATTCAACAGTTTGGGATATTCTTGAAGGAAACCGTATTGCTGTTAAAAATATCAAAACCGAAGAAATATATTATGTTGATGCCGAATATCTTGTTATTGCAACAGGCGCAGTTCCTTTTATGCCGACTTTTGAAAATGACGACCTTCCGGGAGTTTATACTGCTGCTGTTGTTCAGAAAATGATGAACGATGAGTTTACTTTACTTGGTAAAAATATATTGACAGTAGGAGCTGGAAATATAGGATATCTTACTTCTTATCAATTAATGCAGGCGGGAGCAAAAGTTAAAGCTATTCTCGAAGCAATGCCACACGAAGGTGGTTTTCCTGTTCAGGCAAACAGAGTTAGAAGATTGGGAATTCCAATTAAAATGTCCACAATACTTTTAAAAGCTATCCCAAATAAAGATCATACCGGAATTATTGGAGCTGTTGTTGCCGATTGTGAAAACTTTCAACCCATCCCGGAAACGGAAAGAATTATTGATGGAATAGATGCAATTAATATTTGTACAGGTCTTGTTTCCGATGATCAACTCCTGATAAAAGGAAATGAAGTATTCGGGAGAAAATGTTTTGGTGCCGGCGATGCTATCAGAATTGGTGAAGGTACAAGTGCTGTTGTTCGCGGAAAACAAGTTGCTTATGAAATTATGCAGGAAATTGGAAAACCATTTGATTATGATGAATATCTTTCAATTTCAAAAGAATATATAGATTCGCAACAGCATCCGAAAAAGATAATCGAAGAACCATTTATGCCCGACGATGAAAGACAGAACAAAAGACCTTTTGTTCTTATTGATTGTTTGCACGGTTTTGCTTGTAATCCTTGTGAGTTTTCGTGCCCTCACGGAGCAATTACAAAAACCTCAACCAGCACGGTTCCTTATTTAGATTTTGATAAGTGTGTGGGTTGTATGGAATGTGTTTATCAATGTCCGGGGCTTGCAATATTCGGTTATAATCTGAAAAAAGACTGGCTGTTTTTACCAATTGAATATGAAGCTGAAGA
>DAOVNY010000041.1 GCA_030630005.1 Bacteroidales bacterium
ATATTCCTGACGGACATCAGGTGATATTTGAAGTTGTTGCGTCTGACGGCAGTAAAGGAATTTGGAGTAGTACAATTTCAATTTCTGCCCACGCTCCCGAACTTGAATTTATTGAATTTGTTATTGATGACGCTGCTTCAGGAAACGGCAACGGGAAAATTGATCCGGGTGAAACTGCTGATATTATAATTACAGTTGGTAATAATGGTTCCTCCGAAGCTTATGAAGTTTCAGGTGAATTGTTAACTTCCGACAGCTACGTGATTATTAATTCAGGAGCATTAGTATTTGGTGATATTTCTCCTGAAGAAAATTTATCTCAAACTTTTAATGTTACTGCTAATGCTGCAACACCGGTTGGTCATTTAGCAGAGTTTAATTTTGATATTCTTGCTAATTTCGGAATCTCAGCAACCGGAGAATTTGAAATCGTAATTGGACAAATACCTGTTCTTGTTCTTGATCTTGATAACAATAATTCTTCAGGTCCTCAGATGAATACACTTATCGAAGAAATTGGTATCCAATGTGATTATTTTACTACTATGCCGGAAGATGCACAATTGTATTCTGCTATTTTTGTTTGCCTCGGTATATATTCAAATAATTATGAATTAACTGAAAGTCAGGGAAACGAATTAGCAGCTTATCTTGATAACGGAGGTAATCTTTATATGGAAGGAGGTGATACATGGTATTATGATGATGAAACTGCTGTTCATCCATATTTTAATATCAATGCAACTTCTGACGGAACCGGAGATATAAGTACAATTCTTGGTCAGTCGGGTATTTTTACCGAAGGACTTAATTATTCGTATTCGGGAGAAAATAGCTATATTGATCGTATTGTTCCCGGAGATGCTTCTGCAATGCAAATTTTTAAAAACCAATCTCCGGTTTATGGAAATGCAGTTGCCTATGAAGAAGGAAGTTATAAAACTATCGGTGCTTCATTTGAGTTTGGTGGTTTAGCTGACGGAACTTCAACCAAACTTGAATTAATGACTAAATACCTTGAATTCTTTGGTTTTTCAGAACTACCGGAAGCACCGGTACAACCCACCGGATTAACCGAAGTTTGTAGTAGTACACAAGCTGTTGAATATAAAACCTTACCAGTTCCTAATGCAGATACCTATGCATGGGTTGTATCTCCGGAAGAAGCAGGTATTACTTATGGAAATGATACAATAGGTTTTGTTGATTGGAATCCTGAATTTGGAGGAATTGCTACAATTAAGGTTTGTGGAGTAAATATGTCCGGTATGGGAGATTTCTCTGAAGAACTGGAAGTAACAGTTATTGCACCGCCGGTTGCTGATGCCAATTCAGATGCAACAATTTGTGAAGACAATACTTATACTTTATCAGGAACAGCAACAAATCAACAATCTGTTTTATGGACAACAGCAGGTGATGGTATTTTTGATGATGCTACTTTATTGACAACTACTTACACCCCGGGAACAAATGATATCAGCACTGGGACTGTCGATCTCACGCTTACAGCTTATGCCGTAACTCCATGCGGAACTGATGCTACTGATGATATGATTTTGACATTACAAGAATTACCAACTTCTAATGCCGGTGTTGATGCCGCTATTTGTGAGGATGTTACTTACACATTATCAGGCTCTGCAACTAATCAACAATCTGTTTTATGGACAACGGCAGGCGATGGTACTTTTGATGATGCTACTTTATTAACAGCTACTTACACCCCCGGAACAAGCGATATTTCAACCGGTTCAGCTACACTTTCTTTAACTGCGTATGCTGTCGCTCCCTGTGGAGATGTTTCTGATAATATGGTACTTACAATACAAGGATTACCAACTGCAAATGCCGGTTCAGATGCAACAATATGTGAAGACAATACTTACACATTATCAGGCTCTGCAACAAATCAACAATCTGTATTATGGACAACAACAGGTGATGGTGTTTTTGATGATGCTACTTTATTGGTAGCTACTTATACCCCGGGAACAAATGATATCAGCAATGGAACTGTTGATCTTACTCTTACTGCCTATGCTGTATTACCTTGTGGAACTGATGTTAGTGATAATATGACTTTAACAATTTTAATGTTACCAACAGCTATTGCAGGACAGGATGATTTAATTTGTGAAAATGAATCATATACTTTATCAGGATCTGCTGAAAATTATTCTGCCGTTTTATGGACAACAGCTGGTGATGGTACATTTGATGATCCGGCAATATTAAATGCTACTTATACACCTGGCGTAATTGATATACAAAATAAAGACGTTGTTTTAACTCTTACAGCTTCTAATCCTCCATGTACTTGTGATGCAAATGATGAAATGCTTTTATCTTTTAACACTTTTATATCTCAGGTTTCAACACCGGATGGTCCAGTTAGCGTTGACATTTTTGTTTCACCTGTTACGGAATATTCTACACAAAGTCAATATGCTGATAACTTTGCATGGACGATTAACCCGCCTTCAGCCGGCATTATCACGGGAACAGACACAATAGGAACTATTACATGGGATTCTAATTTTCAAGGATATGCTTATATTAAAATTACAGCAAGTAATAATTGTAATAGCATTACCTCTGATTCTCTTGAAATATCTGTATATAATAGTATTGGTATAACAGAGGGTCCGGAATATGATATTCAAGTTAATATTGTTCCAAACCCAAACAATGGTATTTTCAAAATTGAAATAAATACTTCTGAAAGTCTTAAATTGAATTTCAGAATATTTAATTCAACCGGTAAACTGGTGCTTAAAAAACATGATATTAGTATCAATAAAACCTACAATGAAACTATAAACCTTTCAATTTTCGCCGAAGGTATTTATTATCTTTTTATTGAAACTGATAAAGGTGTGATAAACAGAAAAATTATCGTTAGATAGTATTTATTATGGCTTAGTTTAAGAAGACTGTCTATTAATTTTTAAATAACATTTGATCTATTTTATTACTTTCTACAAACCTTCCAGTCTGCCTTAGGCGGACTGGAAGGTGTTTGTATGGATTTCCCGTTTAGACAAATTTGCACAGAAAATTCAAGTTTTTCTCACAATTATTCACTAATATTGCTGACCAAATATTTAGCAGTTTATTGTTTAAAAAAATTAAATATGAAAAAATCAATATCATTGGTCATATTCCTATTTGCAATCTGTTCATTTAACTTAAAGGCAGAGATAATTGAAAAAACTTACTATTTTTCTGATTATGAAATTACACAAATCGGTGATTATCATTTTATCAGTTTTGAAAACACTCAAATGGCTGGTCAAATCGGAGAACCCTCCTTGCCCTATCATGCTGTTTCATTATTATTACCTCCGGGATACTCAGCAGAATCAATTGAAATTATTGGAGAAAACGAAACTTTTATTATTGGAGAATATCAACTTTATCCGCAACAAGCTTCAAGACCCTTATCAAAAGGAGGTTCAGGCATTTTTCTTAAAGATCAAAATATTTACAACTCCGATGTTCAGTATCCTGCTAAATTAACCGGAGAATTTTCAACCGAATTCCTTAACGGATATGCTTTTGTTTTATCAACCTTTACACCTGTAAAATATATTCCTGCCAAAGGAAAAATTTCGTGGTATAAAAAAGTTACAATTAGAATAAAAACCAAACAAGATAATAAAGCTATTCAGGCTCTTGAAAATTTAAAAAGTTCAGAAACTATTTTGTCTAAAGTTAATACTTTGGCGCAAAATCCGGAAATGGTTAAAATATATCCACAAACAAATAATCGTACAGAAGATGATTATGATATGATGATAATTACTCCTTCGTCTTTCGAAGAAAATTATCAAGGACTTATTGATCTTTATATTCCGAGGGGCATAAAAGTTGAAACAGTAACAACTGAATATATTAACACTAATATTTCGGGACAGGATATGCCTGAAAAAATTAGAAATTATATAATTCAGGAATATCAGGATCATGGCGTGGAATATATTTTACTCGGTGGTGATGTTGAGCATGTTCCTTATCGTGGATTTTATTGTTACGTACAATATGGTTCGGGAATAGATGATAATAACATTCCTGCCGACCTTTATTACTCAGCCCTTGACGGAACATGGAATGATGATGGTGATAACCGTTGGGGCGAAATCGGTGAAGATGACCTTTTACCTGATGTTTCGGTAGCAAGATTTACAATTAGTGATACTGTTGAACTCAACAATATGCTTCATAAAACATTATCATATCAGGATTCTCCGGTACTTGGTGAATTAGATCAACCCCTGCTTGCAGGAGAATATCTTTACTCAAGTCCTTTGACATGGGGTGCACAATATCTTGAACTTCTCGTAGGTTATCACGATGACAACGGATATGAAACCACAGGTATCCCCGAAACAGATAATTACGACACTTTATACGACCGTTCATCATCATGGTCAGCAAGCCAGTTGCTCTCCGAAATAAACAAAGGAAAATCTTTTGTTCATCATTGCGGGCATGCAAATACTAACTATGTCATGCGATTATATGATTGGGACATTACAAATTCCAATTTCTCAGAAGTAAACGGAACAACTCATAATTACACTCTTGTTTATACTCACGGTTGTATTTGTGGTGCCTTTGATAATAATGATTGTATTGGTGAAAAAATGGTAACAATAGATAATTTTGCTGCTGCAGGAGCTTTCAATTCCAGATACGGATGGTTTAACGAAGGTCAAACTGAAGGACCTTCTGCTCACATCCATAGAGAATTTATTGATGCGCTTTATAATCAAAAAAAGGGAAGAGTTGGTGAAGCACATAAAATCTCGAAAATAGAAACTTCTCCCTGGGTAAATGCTCCGGGACAACATGAAGAAGGTGCATTACGTTGGTGTTTCTACGATTGTAATATGTTCGGCGATCCGGCAATGTCTGTCTGGACTGCCGAGCCAATTGATATTGATGTGGTTTTTGAAAACACAATTCCTATATGTGCCGGTTCAACTAATATAAGTGTAACTTCAAATGGTGAACCCGTTGAAGGTCTAAACTGCGTTCTTAAAGATGTGGATGTAATTTACGGAACAGCAGTTACAGATTCAATTGGAAATACTACTATATTTTATGACTCGACAATGGTTGAACTTGGTAATGCCCAATTAGTGATTTCAGGATATAATTGTCTTCCTAATATCCATGAAGTTGTTTTTATTCCTTGTGTAGGAATCATTATTGAAGATTTTGAAACAGGCGACTTTTCTGCTTTTGAATGGGAATTTTATGGTGACCTACCTTGGACAATTAGTGATGTTAATCCTTATGAAGGAAGCTTTTGTACTAAATCCGGTGCTATCGGTAACAACTCCACATCTGAACTATTTATTGAACTTGAAGTTTTGTATGAGGGAGATATTTCTTTCTTCAGAAAAGTTTCATCAGAAGATGGTTGTGATTATCTTAAATTTTATATCGACAATGATTTACAAGAAGCATGGTCGGGTGAAAAAGATTGGGCTGAAGTTAGCTATGTGGTTACTTCCGGCATTCACACTTTTAAGTGGGTTTATGATAAAGACATGTACGAAACCGGTGGTGATGATTGTGCATGGCTTGATTATATTGTATTTCCACCTGTTTCTCCTTTTACATCTATTAACGAAAATCATGAACAGGAGTTTGCTTTTAATGTATATCCTAATCCATGTAATGATGAATTTTATATTGAATTTATAAAAAATGATGTTTCAGATGTTCAGATAAGTATTTACAATAACACCGGGCAATTAATAAATAATATCAATTCAACTATTTCGGGAAATGGGAAAATGATAATTAATACAAGTGAATTAAAATCCGGTATTTATTATCTGATAATTCAAAGTAATGATTTCAGTATAAATGAAAAAATAATAATTCAATAATAAAAAAATCACTAAAAAATTGATGCTTATCAAATAATAGTAACTAATCAATATTAGTTGGGGTTTGCAGATTTTCTTGCCAAGGCTCAATTAAAAAACCCGGACTAAGACAAAATTAAGATGACTGATAATCAAAAGAAAATACTATCAGTTTTTAATATTAAAAGAATAATCATTCCTGTTATTTTAGGATTGGGGGTTGCTTCATTTTTGTTATATAGAAGTTATGATCCCGAAGTATTCAAAAACATTAACTGGACGTGGAATTCATTTTTCTGGCTTTTTTTAGCATTAGTACTAATAGCAACAAGAGACGTTGCTTATATGTACAGGATACGATTACTTACGGATAAACAGTTGAGTTGGAGAAAAAGTTTTGATGTAATAATGCTGTGGGAATTTGGTTCTTCTGTTACACCATCGGTAGTGGGCGGCTCGGCACTTGCGCTTTACATCGTCAACCGTGAAGGGATAAATTTCGGAAAAACAACTGCTATTGTATTTACAACATCATTGCTCGATGAATTATTTTATGTTATAATGGTTCCGATAGCTGTAATTATTGCCGGTACAAATAATCTTTTTCCGAGTGATGCGAGTTTTGATTTTTTTAACTCAAATTTCGGTAGTTTTGGGATTTTTCTCATCGGGTATCTTTTTATTCTCACCCTCATTTCTATTATCATTTACGGAATATTTATTAATCCCCGCGGATTAAAATGGCTTCTTATCAAAATATTCAAATTACCCTATTTAAGGCGATGGCTTATCAGTGCTGCAAAAACAGGTGATGACCTTATAATGACCTCAAGAGAGATGAAAGGAAAATCTATTTGGTTTTGGCTAAAAGCATTTGGTTCAACCTTTGTTTCATGGACAGCTCGTTTTTGGGTTGTCAATGTGATGATATTAGCTTTTTCTCCGGTTAACGACCATTTCCTGATTTATGCCCGCCAGCTTGTAATGTGGGTGATTTTACTTATCAGCCCTACTCCGGGAGGCAGTGGAGTTGCTGAATTTGTTTTTTCGAACTTCCTTGGTGAATTTATTATTCCTGGACTTGCACCCGGACTTGCATTATTATGGCGACTATTGAGTTTTTATCCGTACTTGTTTATCGGTGCTATCATCCTTCCGGGATGGCTTAAAAGGGTTTACTCGCGGAAATGATATTTTATCCGCAGTGAAAATATTTCTGAACAAGTTTCATCATCTTTTCTTCATCATTATTAATTTCCTGACGAAGATTTTTATCGTTGTATTTCTGTAAAAACACACTTATCCAGTCAAGAATATTTTTGGTAAACACTCCATATTTCTGATAAACATCAATTTGTTTCTTCAGCATTTCAGATGATTCAAAACAGGAGACAGGTAATTGTGAAAGCTGCTCAAGTTTTTCTTTATTCTTATCATCAAAAATATCAATGTCAACGTAAGTTTTTTCAGCAAAATCAAGGGCGTTTTCCATTTCGAGACCGTGACGAGCTGCAACTGCCAATCCGGCAAGCAACAAATGAATATCGGCTGAACCATCCGGACAACGAAACTCAACGGTTTGCTTATCAGAAAAATCCCTGACTATATTTTTCTCCAATGGATTTACTTTACCAGCCATATCTTTTTTACCTGACCATCCCAGAGGAACCCTTACCAAAACAGAACGATTACGATCGCCCCAGCAAATATTCGTAGGAGCTTCCTGATGTGGTACAAGACGGAAATATGAAGTAGGATTTGTGTTTCCGAAAGCTGTTAATGAAGGTGCAAGATCAAGATAACCGGCAATTGCTCTTTTGGCAATATCACTTAGTTTTCCATCTTCAACCATCATATTTTTACCGTCTTTCATCAGTCTTGTATGAATATGTAATCCACTGCCGGCTTTACCAACTGTTATTTTTGGTGCAAAACTTACTGAAACACCATATTGATAAGCCAAAGTACGAATGATCCATTTTGCAATAAGTAATTGGTCGGCAGCGTCTTCAAGATTAACAGGAAGAAATTCAATTTCATTCTGTTCATACTCAAGTTCTCCAACACTAAAGTTCCCAACTTCGGAATGACCATATTTTATTTTTCCACCACATTGAGCTATTGCTTGCATCACCTCTGCCCTGAAATCACCCCATTTTGTAAATGGTTCTGATTCATGATAACCTCTTTGATCAACAGCCTGGAACAAATCTTCTTTTTCACTAATAATATAATATTCAAGTTCTCCCATTACTTCAAACGACATTCCTGTTCTCTCTTTTAAAGCGTCGTGAGATTTCTTTAAAATATATTCAGGAGAACTTTCCAAGTGCTCTCCATCTTTTGTATAGTAAGCGCATAATATATCCAAAGTAGGTATTTCAGCAAAAGGATTTAAAAAAGCTGTTTTGTATCTTGGGATTACATATAAATCGCTGGAACCTGCTTCAATAAATGAAAACAAACTTGAGCCGTCAACTCTCTCTCCCGCAGTAAGAATAGTATCAAGATGCTTCTTGTCATTAATAATAAAATTAAGCGTTTTTAATCTCAAATCCCATCCTACATACCTGAAATTTATCATTTCGATATTATTATTTTCAATATATTTTATCAGGTCTGCTTTTGTAAATTCTTCAGCCGGTTTATTCAAATACTGAACCAAAGGATTCGGGTTCATTTTAATATTATGATTTATATTCATTTTTTTTTAGGTTTTTAAAAATGGATTGCAAAGATATAAAATCAGACAATGCAATAAGAAATATTCCGAATATTTTATTTATACCAATAGGGAACATTATTGGAAATAAGGGGAATCCAATACTCCATCATTCCACTTTTCTATTTAAGCTTTCAAAATATCTGTTAAGAAGTTTTTGGGCGGCAACATAAGAACTGATCTTATTTGTTTTTAGTTCCTTTTCTATTTCAGGTAATAACTTTTCTATTTCATCATTAAAATAAAAACTATCATTCAGTTTCATGTTTATTGTATCGAGCATGATCTTAACTGATTGATTTTTTCTATTGATATTGAAGTAATTATTTTTATAAGTTAATTCAATATAATTTTCTATTATTTCCCAAACATTTTGAATACCGTCACCCGAAATCGAAGAACATGTTTTTACAAGCGGTATCCATCCCGATTCTGTTGGTGGAAACAGATGCAGTGCATTTTTATAGTTTCTTTTAGCTAACTTTGCCTTCATTATATTATCGCCATCGGCTTTATTTATCACAATGGTATCTGCCATTTCCATAATTCCTCTTTTTATTCCCTGCAACTCATCGCCGGCACCGGCAAGCATCAAAAGCAAAAAGAAATCGACCATGGAATGAACAGCGGTTTCCGACTGTCCCACACCCACAGTCTCGACAAAAACCGTATCGTATCCTGCTGCTTCGCATAATATTATTGATTCGTGGGTTTTGCGGGCAACACCTCCCAAAGAGCCGGCAGAAGCCGAAGGTCGTACAAAAGCATTTTTATTATTTGCCAGATTTTCCATTCTGGTCTTGTCTCCCAAAATACTTCCTTTGCTTCTGGCACTACTCGGATCAATAGCCAGCACGGCAATTTTTTTTCCTTCATTTATCAGAAAAGTCCCGAGAGATTCTATAAAAGTGCTTTTACCTACTCCCGGAATTCCGGTAATTCCAATTCTTATAGATTTACCTGAATGAGGTAAACATTTTTCAATTACTTCCTGAGCCAAATTATGATGAGCCGGCAAGGTACTTTCAACAAGGGTAATTGCTTTGCTTAATATTGTTCTGTTACCCGACAATATTCCATCAACAATCTCAGCAATTTTTAATTCGGTAATTTTTTTTGACCTGAATTTTTTCACAGCATCTTCATTTATCGAAGACGGTTGCTCAACTCCTTTGTTGACTTTCAAAGCACTTTTCGCTTTTTTATTTTTCTCAGGCATATTGATTAAGCTTTCAGAGTGGACTCAAATTTAATATCTTTAAAAACTCATAAAGAAATATAAATCTTATTATTTCTTTTTACTAATTATTTCATGCAGTTTATTTTCAACGAGCTTTTTAATTTTGAGAGCAATTTCTTTATGTTGGAGAGTTTCTTTTTCAGAAGGAGAATACATATCACCCGGATATCTGACATCTACTCCAAAATCACTTAAATTCTTAGGATCTATTTCTTTGAAATCTTCGTCAAATTCACTACATTCGGCGAGTAGATATTCAATATTATGTGTTTTCCAAATTTCTTGTCCGTTTGCAATTAAAAAAGCTTTCAGATATTTTTCTACCATTTGTTGACAATGAAAACAAACTGCAGTAGTAGCAATTATTTCATATTCCGTTAGCTTTTCAACAACAGTTAAATCTTCATTTGCCTTTTGTATCCATTGATTAATATAATTCAAAGTATCTTTATTCATATAATAATCCCTTCTTTTACTGCTTGTCTAATAATATGACCAATAATGCTCTTTTTTATTTCAACCTCTGATTCACTTTGTATAAGAATATCTGCAGGGATTTTTTGTTGAGCAAGTATTTTTCGTATTTGAGATTTGTAATTTCTCTTTTGTGATATTTCAATATTTTCTTTAGTAATTATAAGAAAATCATAATCGCTATATTTTACATTGTCTTTCCTTGCA
The DNA here is from genome assembly GCA_030630005.1 of Bacteroidales bacterium. GTDB lineage: Bacteria > Bacteroidota > Bacteroidia > Bacteroidales > JAIORY01 > JAIORY01. Next base: position 10,529 of record DAOVNY010000041.1, read on the forward strand.
CGGGAACCAAACAATAATATCCGACAATCCGGAAGTAATTTTTCTGAAGTTGACTTTATCAAACTTAAAACAATATATTTATCGTTATTAATCATTGTCAATATTTTAATCAAAGGTAAAGAATTTTTATTATACTGAAATGCACATATTTTACCTATTTTTTAAAAACCCTCTGTTAATCTATAGAAATTTTTGTTCTATTAATTTTGCCTGCATGATAAGGCAGGCAAAACTATAAAAGCAAAGTTAATAGATTTTTAGGACAATCTAATTTTTTTGTAATTTTGCACCATCAATTCTCTCGGTAGCTCAGTTGGCAGAGCAGCTGACTCTTAATCAGCGGGTCGTGGGTTCGAATCCCTCCCGGGAGACTTTTTTTATTTTAGATTTTAGATTGAAGATTTTCGATTGTCAAAAAAATCATTAATCTTCACTTTTAAATCAAAAATCGTTAATCAATATTCGATATTCAGAAAAAGGAAATTGTAAAACAGAATTTCGATTAAAGAACACTGATTAACGATTTGAGAAGTTTAAAAATAGTTCCAGTTAATCACAATCTCAACAAATACTGAATCGCAAGATTTCTCGGTGGCTGGATATCACCCGGTCTTTCCATATTTTCATTGTTTAAAGCATTTTTCAAAATCAAAGATAATTTTGATGAGAAGCTGATTTGATATGAAAGTCTTAAATCTAAAGTAAAATTACCTTTATTATGTTCCTGACGATATTCTTTTAGTCCCGGGAAAATTGGAATGCCAAGAATAACAGGATCCTCAAAAGCTTCATCAATATTTTTAATAAAACTATGATAATTAAAACTTATTCCTGTTTTGATCTTTTTAAAATCAAATTCAATATCACCTTTTATGGAATGAAAAAAACGATATTTTAAAATCTCATTTATACTGCTGTCGGCATTCAGATTTAAGGGGTAAGTATAAGTATATCCGGCAAAGGTTGTAAGCGGAATATTAAAGATTTCCCCTTTTCCCGTAAAATTTATTTCAAATCCGGTAATTTGTGCATCTCCGACATTCAATGATTTAAACCCAAGATGATGAATTGTTGGAACAGCCACCGAATCGGGCTTGTAAACACCAAAAATAAATTCTATCATTTCTTGATATCTGGTCCAGAAAGCAGCAGCATCAAAAAAGCCTTTCCATTCTCCAACTTCTATTCCTTGTTTTATTCCAATTTCGGCACTCCACCCTGTTTCGGGATTCAAATCAGGGTTCGGGAAAATATTTATACTTCCAAGACTTGTTGATGTATATTTTTCGGCAATTGAAGGAAAGCGGTAACCCTGACCAAAAGAAGCACGGATAAATGTAGCTTTAGCAATCCGGTAATTTAATCCTGTCCGGATAACCGGTTTTGAACCGGTAGCTAAATTATCAAGATCATAAGCTTCCCATCTAAAACCGAGGGAAATTCCCAGTTTGTCAAAAAATTTCCTGTCGAACTGAGAATAGACAGCTGCATTTTTACTGAAATGATCTCCGTAAAGATTTGAAACAACATTTGCATACGAAGCCGAAATACCACAGGTTACATTCAGTTTATTTTTGTATTCACGATGAAATTGATATTCACCATAAAAAAGATCTGAGGCATTATTTTTATCGGGATTCTCATCAAAATTATTTGAATTTCTGAAATACCGGGTTTTCAAACTATGCTTGTTTCCTCTTTTGTCAAAATAAATTATATAAGGATCAAGATTTAATCGTAAACCTTTACTTGGCGTGATAACATCCGTTCGTTGTTGAAAGGCACCTGAATCAGCATCAATCCAGATAAAGAAATCTGATACCTCCTGATGCATAATATTTGTATTAATTCCATAAGATAGTCCTTTAACTTTTTTATCCCGGTAACGGAAGTTAAAATTCATTCTCATTCGCTTTTCGTGTTCTTCCGTTCTATAAACAGCATCAGTAAAGGCATTAGCTCCGGCGGTAATATCAATATTTCCAATCTTTCGCGAGTGAAACAAACTTACTCCGGCAAATACAGGTCTGTCTTTTCCCCACCATATCAGTTCATTCCTTTTCGGATTCATAAATATTCCCGTAAAACATTGAATTTTAGTAAGTGGTTCACTTTTGGGAGTTGCTGTTCTGATATTAACAACTCCATTCAAAGCCGAAGATCCGTACAAAGATGAGGACGCACCTTTGAGTACTTCAAGCTGATCGATATTTTCAACAGGCAAAAAGCTCCATTTTACATCACCGGCATCCGGAGTTATTATCGGCAAACCATCAACAAGAAACATCACCCTGCTGCCTGCTCCATAACTATATCCACTTCCACCGCGAATGCTCGTTTGCCCATCCATAACCTCCACTCCGGGCACCATAGTCAAACTTTTTTCAAGATTTACTGTATTTGTGTTTTCAATAAAATCGGGTTTAATGACAGTCATTGAAACAGTAAGTTCAGAAAGTTTTTGCTGATATCTTCCGGCTGAAACTACTACCATATCAAGATCAAGGAAACTCCGGATCAATTTTATATTCAAAGTTTTTTCTTTATCAGGATCAATATTTATTTTTCTGATTTGTGTAGAAAACCCAATAAATAAAAATTTCAAAATATGTTTTCCCGAATCAACTTTCAGATAATAATTGCCATTAACATCAGAAACTCCGCCCGAAGTACTATCAACAACTATATTCACTCCAACAAGACTTTCACCGGTTTTTGAGTTGGTAATATGCCCGCTCACACTCGTTTGTTGAGCAATTAAAATAAGACTGAAAAACAATAAAACAAAAGAGAAAAAGAACCTGATTTTCATACTTCTTGCAATTTAAAGTCAATCGTTAAAACCCGAAAGTTACTAATCAATTTTAATAAAAGTATTTATAAATCTGGTAGTTTTACTTGAAACAGAAAACAGATACATTCCTTTTGGAAGTTCACTTCCATCGTAATGTATTGAATTTTCGCCGGCTGAAACAAAAAACGATTGTCTATGAATTTGTTCGCCAATAAGATTATAAACAACAAATTCAATTTCTGATTTTTCTTTAATAAAAAATTTGATATCCGTTGTGCCGGAAAATGGATTAGGTATAGCACTTATAAAACTCAGATCGCCATATTCGGGTTCAATTATTATACC
>DAOVNY010000081.1 GCA_030630005.1 Bacteroidales bacterium
AAATATCGGATAATTTGATGTTGATATAACAAAGCTATCGTGGGTTTCCGGCAACATATTAGCATAAACATATTCGCTTGTTGAAATATGATTTAAATAAGACAATGCTGTTTTATCATCTTTAAAATTACCAACAGTAATGATTTGATGTTGATCATCAAGAAGAATACTATTAATATTTAATTCCATCAATCTGTAATTTTCCTTGTTAAAATCAGAAACCCTCACCTTGAGAGCATGTACGGGGATATTAACCTTTTTTGTGTTTATCACGAAAACATAGAAATGAGCATCTTTTTTCTTATGATGTTTATATGGCGATTGGCGAAGGTCTTTTTCTTTCTGGGTTTTTTCCGTTTCCTTGTCGGAATCGCTATTTGTCAATTGAGCCAGAATATTCTCTGCTAATGGTTTTACACTGCTTTTAGGATATCGTGCAACAATTTTTCTAAGTGCAACAATAAGCGAATCAGTAACCTCAACTTTTCCAAGAGAGAGTGCTCTCAAATAATCAAATTTAGGTATAAGAGCTGTATCTTCATAAGTAGCAATTGCATAATCGGCATAACTCATCACCATATAATATTCCTTGTCGAGCCAAGCTTGATATGCTTTTTTGTATAGCCCTGTAACTTTATTTTTCTGAGCATTTATTTCCTTATAATAATCAGGATTCAGAATAACTTTCGCATAATTACTTTCCGGATAATTTGTAACTATCAGGTTTTTATAAAAATCTCTTTGCTTTTGATCATTCTCTTCACCAAATATCTTATATAAATTATAATATGATTTAAGCAGGTATTTATTTTCAGGATATCTTGAGATAAGTTCTTTTAATGTTCCGGCAGCCTTTTCATTATTTTTCAATCCTTCTTTATACAATTTTCCCAGCATAAAAAACGATTCTATAATTAAGCTATCCGAAACTGTTATCTGTTCAGGAGTTAAAGGGATGTTTTGCAAATAAAAATCTCTTTTTTTCGGATCGCTTGAAACTATGATTATACTGTCGGATATTGTGCTATCGGAAGCCATAAGTTCTTTACTTTGAATACCGAAAGAAGTACTCTTTTTGTTTTTCAACATCCAAAGGTCTTCCAATTTTCGTTTTCCCCATTTCTTAACAAATTCGGTATATCCAAAACTTAAAGTCTGAAGGTTATAAAAATACCATTTCCCGCCTGCTGCTCTGCCGGGTATGATATTATTTGCCAGTTTATCGAACTGGACATTTTGCTGTTGTATTCTTATCACTTCAAGTTTTTGATTTTCTTCTTCAACATAATCTTCAATTATTTTATCAATTATGCTTAATCTTTCATTTTCATTTAAAGCAGCAAGATATTGCAAGCTATCCTGCATTTGAATTGTCGAAAGATTATCAACCATTAAAGAAAGTGTTTCAGCTTTTGCTTTTTCCTGTTCATAATTTGGGAAATCTTTTGGTAATGACTGCATAGCTGTATCATAATAAGCCTGCGAATTTTCATAATCAGGAATATTAAAATACATATCTGCAACTTTTAATGAAGAAACCGATTTTTGATAATCATTTTCGGTGCTAAGGGCAACCGAAAGCCGCAAATGATTTATTGCCAAAGTATCGTTATTATCTTTTAAAGCAACTTCTGCAAGAGCATAATATATCTGATCGCGGTATTCTTTGTTTTTAGAATCTCTGAGCATTTTATTAAGTATTTTAACAATTTGCTCGCTGTTACCTGATTCTGCATCAAAAGATTTAGCCATATTTATCTTAGCCTGAAATGCCATCTCGTAAGGTGGATTTCTTTTTATTACCTGTGAATACAACTCAGATGCTCTGCTTAAATTTTCTTCTTTTTGAAATATCTGTGCCTGCACAAATATTAATCTGGTAACTAATTGTTTTTTAGTGTTTAAATTAACAGCCTGAGAAAGATATTTTTTGGCTTTGTCATATTTTCCCTGCAAAATGTAATAATTAGCAAAAACAAGTGGAAACGTCTTTCTTGTATTGAGAGGTACATTTTCCTCTGTCATTATTTTCGCAAAAGAAGTTAATACCGGCTCTGCTTTTTCGTATTCTTCTAATTGATTATATGTTCTGGCAAGCCAGAGCATTGCTTCATATTTTATATCATTTTCGGAATATTCAGCAATCACAAATTTAAAACTTCTGCGGGCACCAATGTATTCACGTTTATACAAACGTGCCTTCCCGATAAGGAGATAGCAATCATCAATCCATTTCACGTATTCAACATTGCTAAATATCATAGAATGCCTCTGTATCATAATCGATGCTTTTTCAATCGCCCTGTCCATATTTTGATTGATTGTTTGAACATCTTTTTCATCACCATAATTAAATACAGGTAAAACTCTTGTATAATCTTCAACTATTTTATCATCCAAAGCCTGCAAACCATCTTTATATGCCTGATCTCCATTCCAGTATCCATTATAATGACAGGTAAGATTATGAAAGGCTCTTCGTGTAAAACTGTTTTTCTTGATAGAACAGGAAAAAAGAAACAGCAAGGGGATCATCAATAATATGATCTTTAATATTGTAGGTTTGATGTTTTTATTCAAGTTGATGATGTTTTATGCTTTATAACTCTGATTTTACAAAATTATTATAATTTTTGTAACTAATAAGTCAACGAACAAGCGTACATACAAAATTCAAAAAATAACCGGAATATTAGCAACCCAAGAAAGTTTAGTAGTTTAAAAATAGATAGAATTTTTTTATCTTTGCCGCTAAAGAAAAATTTGAAATGCCTTCGGGGAAGAAAAAAAAGAAAAAATGGAGCGAAAAGCTTCGCAGCAAGTATCGTCTCGTTATTTTGAATGACGAAACTTTTGAGGAGAAAGTGTCTTTTCGGCTTACTCGTTTAAATGTATTTGTATTGCTGGGTACTTTGTCAATATTGCTGATATTTTTAACTGCTATCATAATATCATTTACATCCTTACGTGAATATATCCCCGGATATATGAACCCGGAAATACCAAAACAGGTTTATGAACTTCAACAACTTACCGACTCTCTCGAAAAAGATTTTCATCGAAAAAATCTATATCTTCAAAACATAAGAAATATTATTGAAGGAAAAGAAATTACCGATACCATTGTTCCAAACACCGAACAAACTGCAAATTATGATACAATAACAAGTCTCTACAGATCAGTTGAAGATTCACTTCTCAGGGTCGAATATGAAAAACAAAACAGCTACAGCCTTTTCCTTGCCGAAAGTGAATATCTCTATTCGGAAAATAAAAGTTCAATAAGCAGTTTTAATTTTTTTACACCATTAAAAGGAATAATCACACGTAACTTTAACCTTGCCGAAAAACATTATGGTATTGATATCGTCGCCGCTACTAATGAAGCTATAAAAGCAACTTTGGACGGAACTGTTATTTTTTCGGACTGGACGGTGGAAACAGGTTATGTTATCGGAATTCAACATAAACATAATATTTTGTCTATCTATAAACATAATTCAGCTTTGCTTAAAAAGACAGGAACTTATGTTAAAGCCGGCGAACCCGTAGCAATTATCGGTGAATCGGGTGAACTTTCCACTGGACCTCATCTCCATTTCGAATTGTGGTTTAACGGAACACCTGTAAATCCAAAAAATTATATGGGGTTTTGAGTTTCGGGTTTTGGGTTTTGGGTTTCGGGAAAATGGAGTTATGGAGTAATAAGTTCTTTAGAAAAGTGTGTTTGTTAATTGCAAAACAGTATTGAGAAAAAAGTAATAAAATAAAAAATCAGGAAAGCCAAACTCCTTCCCCTTTTGGGGGAAGGTCCATACGGACTCCTTGTAGTCGTTGGGATGGGGGTAATAAATAATGACAAAAAAACGAATAGCAATATTAGGGTCAACGGGTTCGATTGGGACACAGGGATTAGAAGTAATTGAAAAGAATCAGAGTCATTTTGAGCTTGAAGTTATCACAGCACAGTCAAATGCCGACCTGTTGATAAAACAAGCAATCAAACATAAACCAAATACTGTTGTTATTGGTGATGATGATCTTTATCTGAAAGTTTCGGATGCTCTTGAAAAATACGATATAAAAGTTTTTAGCGGAAGCAAATCAATTTCGCAGATAGTGAAAATGCAAACTGTGGATATTGTATTAATTGCAGTGGTTGGATTTGCCGGACTTGAACCTACCATTAATGCCATAAAAGCAAAAAAACAAATTGCTCTGGCAAATAAAGAAACTCTCGTTGTAGCAGGCGATTTGATAAGTAAACTTTCCAAAGAATATAAAACTGATATTATTCCTGTCGATTCCGAACATTCGGCAATTTTCCAGTGCCTTGCCGGCGAAGGAACAAATCCAATCGAAAAAATTTATCTCACTGCTTCAGGTGGTCCCTTCAGAGGAAAGGATTTTAATTTTCTAAAAACCGTTACAAAAGCTCAGGCACTAAAACACCCCAACTGGAAAATGGGTGCAAAAATTACAATTGATTCTGCATCGATGATGAACAAGGGACTTGAGGTTATCGAAGCAAAATGGTTATTTGATCTTAACGACAAACAAATTGATGTAATTGTTCATCCTCAGTCAATTATTCATTCGATAGTTCAGTTTTGCGACGGCTCGATGAAAGCGCAAATGGGATTACCCGATATGAAATTACCTATTCAATACGCTTTTTCTTTTCCGCAAAGGTTAAAAACAGATTTTCCGCGTTTTGATTTTTTAAATTATCCTGAGTTAACATTTGAAGCTCCGGATATGAAAAATTTTCGTAATCTTGCACTCGCTTTCGAAGCTGTGAGAACCGGAGGAAATATTCCTTGTGTTTTGAATGCTGCTAATGAAATAGTTGTGGATGCATTTTTAAATGATAAAATAGAATTTTTTAAAATGCCTGATGTAATTGAAAAATGTATGCAAACAATTAAATTTATTAAATATCCTTCTTACGAAGATTTAATAAATACAAACAATGAAAGCAGAAAATTAGCGTTAAGCTACATCAAATAAAATTTTACTATACAAAATGGATATTCTAATAAAAATAGCACAACTATTATTAAGTCTTTCGATACTTGTAATTTTTCATGAAGCAGGGCATTTTATTGCTGCAAAAATTTTTAAAACAAGAGTCGAGAAATTTTACCTTTTCTTTAATCCATGGTTTGCACTTTTTAAATTCAAAAAAGGTGAAACCGAATACGGAATCGGATGGTTGCCTTTGGGCGGTTATGTAAAAATTTCGGGGATGATAGACGAATCCATGGACAAGGAGCAAATGAAAAAACCTCCTCAGCCATGGGAATTCAGGTCAAAGCCTGCATGGCAACGATTGATAATAATGCTTGGTGGTGTTACTGTGAATGTTTTATTAGCCATTGCAATTTATATTGTGATGTTATCAACCTGGGGCGAGCAATATCTCCCAACTTCCGAAGCTAATAAATATGGTGTGGTTTGCGATTCTCTGGCTTTGGAAATGGGTTTGCAAAACGGAGATAAAATTGTTTCGATAGACAACGAAGAAGTTGAAGATTTTTTAAAAATACCTGTTAAGCTTATTCTTGACGAAGCCAAAAACATTCAGGTTATCAGAGATGACCAGAAGATAAGCATAGAAATCCCAAAAGGAACTATAGGCAAACTGGTAAAGAAAAAAACTCCCGATTTTCTTTTTGTCAGATTTCCTTTCGAGATTGGAAAATTTACACCTGATTCTCCCGCCAAGGAAGCAGGTTTACAAATTGATGATAAAATTATTGCCCTTAACGGGGAACCAAAGTTATATTTTAATGAGTTCTATAATGAAATTCAAAAACATAAAAATAAGGAAGTAATTGTTGGCGCACTTCGAAATGCCGACACCATAAACATACATGTTGCGGTTCCCGAAGGAGGCTTACTTGGAATATATCATAAAGACCTCAGTAATTATTTTACTTACAAAGAAAAAAACTATTCCTTTGTTGAAGCAATTCCTGCAGGTATGGCAAAAACATATACAGGAATTGGGAATTATCTTAAACAATTAAAATTATTATTCTCTCCCGAAGTTCAGGCGTATAAATCAGTTGGAGGATTTATTACTATCGGAAATATCTTTCCTGCAACTTGGGATTGGGAAAGTTTCTGGCGATTAACAGCATTTTTATCAATAATGCTCGCAATAATAAATCTATTACCAATACCTGCTCTTGATGGTGGTCATGTGATGTTTTTGTTATATGAAATAATAGCTCGTCGTAAACCAAGCGATAAATTTCTTGAATATTCTCAGGTTGTAGGAATGGTAATATTGTTTAGCTTGCTTATTCTTGCTAATGGAAATGATATAGTTAAATTGTTCAATTAGCTGTCCATAAAGTCTTGTTCAAACAATTTAAGATTTTAGAATTCAGATTTAAGATTTTAAAATATTGCTTATTATCAGTAGATTGATAAATAAAAATCTAAAATTTCATCAATATAATTGACTTTAAAACAAACACTAATCATCAAGTTTCTCTTCCAAAGACTTAAATCCTTTACCCAAAATTTCGTTTGCGTTTATCACGATAAGGAAAGCCTTTGTATCTATCTTATGAATATAATCCTGTAAGATTGCAACTTCCCGCCTGTTGACAACTGTAAAAATTAAAGTTTTTTCATCGCGTTTATACATTCCGCTACCTTTAATGAAAGTACCACCACGATTAAGATCATTAATAACTTTATCCCTTATTTCTTCATATTTATCTGAAATAATAAATAATGTTTTATCATAACTGATTCCCTGTAAAACTACATCAATAACTTTTCCTGAAATAAATATCACGATAAGTGAATACAAGGGGATTTTCCAATCCTGAAAAGCTAACAAACCAACCAAAACTATCGAGGAATCAACCAATATCATTAATTGTCCTAAAGGCATTTTCGTATATTTCGCAATTATCATTGCAACAATATCAGAGCCACCGGAAGTTGCTTTTGCTTTAAAAATTAATCCAAGTCCAAAACCAACAAACACTCCACCAAAAATTGAAGATAACAGAGCATCACCAACAACCAAAGGGGCTTCACCATAGAAGTAAGTAAGTGAATCAACAAATACAGCAGTCAATACAAAGCCCACAACTGTTTTAACACCAAAGCGTGGTCCTAATACTCTAATCCCTATTATTGTTAAAGGAATATCGAATGCCAGAGCTACCAAACCAACCGGTGTACCTATCAAATAATGCAAAACTATTGAAATACCATAAACTCCACCCGGAACAATTTTATAAGGAGTTATAAATAAAACAAAACCCGAAGCAAGAATAAATGACCCAATTACAATCATGCTGTAATTTATAAACCATTTTCTTGAAAACATCTTTTCTTTCTGAATAAAAGCCATTTGCGTATATTTATTATGATTTTTAAAATGGCGGCGAATTTACTATGTTTATTTTAAATAAATCAAAAATATTAATGATTTTTTCTTAGCGTAACATACAATAATTCAAAATATTCGATGTTTGTAATGATGCGATGCGTCACCATGAGAAAGAAACATTTTAATATATGAATATCAGGGAAATAATAGCAAACAATAAAAATAATCAATTTTAGCTTGTATTTTAATAATAATATTTACCTTAGCCAATCTAAAAACTCAGAGCGTAAATACTAACAATCAATGATTTATAAAAAATATATTAGTGTTATTCTGTTTTTTCTACTAATAAGTGCCGGATACGCACAGCAATCGCCGCAGATTACGCACAATATGTTTTCAATAATGTCATATAATCCAGGTTATGCCGGAAACAAAAATGCGATCTGTGCTGATGGAATAATCAGACAACAATGGGTTGGATTTAAAGATGCTGAAGATAATAAAATTGCTCCGGAAACATTTTTATTCACTATCAATTCTCCAGTTAAAATATTAAAAGGCGGTGTAAGTGTAAGTTTGATGCAAGATAAATTAGGGTTTCAAAAAGATATTGGTTTAAACATCGGATATGCATACCATCTTGATATTTCGGGCGGAGATCTTGGCATTGGTGCACAAGTTGGGTTTTTAAACAGAACAACTGACTTCAGTAAATTTATTTCTGTTGAACCAGATCCATTGCTTAATTCACTTTCCGGAGAAGAAAGTGATATGATGATAGATTTTTCTTTAGGATTATTCTATCAGGTTCCGGAACAATATTATATAGGATTTTCAGCAACTAATCTCTTTCAATCACCCGGAAAAACACTTTCTGAAGCCGGAGGAAGCACACTCAGAATGCAACTTGACAGAACTTTTTACTTAACCGGAGGCTATATATTTCCATTACCTAATTATCCGTCATTCAGTCTTACACCCTCATTTTTAATTAAATCTGAAGGAGCATCAATACAATATGATATTAGCAGCATCCTCACATACAATAATAAGTTTTGGGGAGGCGTTAGTTATAGAGTTCAGGGAGGGATTTCCGTTTTACTTGGTGTATATTATAAGGATTTTAAAATAGGGTATTCCTATGATATTGATACATCGGTACTTGGCACAAACGGAAGTCACGAAATAATGCTTGGTTATTGTTTTAAACTAAAAACCGAACGAGCAAGAAAAAGTTATAAAAACACAAGATTTCTATAATTTTCTTGATAAAAATTTACCCTGTAATATATATTTTTACTTTTAGTGAAAATTTTTAATTTTATTATTATTTGAAGATATTAATTTTTAGTAGACATGAAAAAATTACTTTTTTATCTGATTATTTTAATTTTTTTGGCAAGTTGTAGTAATTCAGGAAATGGTGAATTAATTGGAGTTAATCGGAAAACCAAAGTTTTTTATCAACCCGATCCATACGGTATGATATTTGTTCCACAAGGCAGTTACACAATGGGTGTTAGTAGTGAAGATATTACCGCATCACAATTACATGAGCCAAAAACAGTTTCAATTTCTGCATTTTTTATGGACGAAACAGAAATTACTAACAACGAATATAGACAATTTGTATATTGGGTAAGAGATTCTATTGCCAGAACACTCCTTGGCGAACTCAGACCAGAACAATACTTGATAGAAGAAAACGAAAAGACCGGCGAACTATATGATCCTCCATATCTTAACTGGGACGAAGATATCGAATGGTATAGCGAAGACCAGGATGTTCGTGATGTTTTAGAAGACATGTACTTACCGGAACACGAAAGATATTTCAGAAAAAAAGAAATAGATACCAAAAATTTAAATTACGTATATTACTGGGTTGATCTTCATGCAGCAGCAGTAAAAGATTTTTCTGAAGATGCAAATTACCAAAATGCAAGTTTCGCAAATCGTCCTCAGGGACTAAGAGACAGATCTGTTTATGTAAGAAAAGAAGTTATCAATGTTTATCCGGATACACTATCATGGATTCATGATTACGCTTATTCATTTAATGATCCATTAACTGAAAGATATTTTTGGCATCCTGCCTATGATCATTACCCTGTTGTAGGTGTAAACTGGAATCAAGCAAAGGCATTCTGTGTTTGGAGAACAGAATTATTAAATAACAGCAAAAATTCAAGACGCTCTCATGGTGACTTTGCAAAATTCCGTCTTCCTACCGAAGCCGAGTGGGAATGGGCTGCAAGAGGTGGCTACGGATTAAGTCCTTATCCATGGGGAGGTCCATACACACGTAACGAAAAAGGTTGTTTCCTTGCAAACTTTAAACCATTACGAGGAAACTACATTGATGATGGCGGACTCAGAACTGTTATTGTTGCTCACTATCCTGCAAACGATTGGGGATTATATGATATGGCAGGTAATGTTGCCGAATGGACAAATAGTGCATTCGACCCACTATCATATAACTTTACCTGGGACATGAATCCAAATTATACATATAATGCCAAAGAAAGTGATCCTCCTGCTATGAAACGAAAAGTTATCAGAGGTGGTTCATGGAAAGATATTGCACATTATTTAC
>DAOVNY010000060.1 GCA_030630005.1 Bacteroidales bacterium
CAACCTGTACAATCATCCGTAACATATCTTGGTTTTTCAACAAGAATAGCTGAAAATTCATTTTTAGAATGTTTTTCAATATCCTCAATTACACTATTAGTAAAAATTGAGATGTTCGGATGCCTCGCCGTTTCCGAAACTTTTGGTGTTGTGATACATGCGCCACAGTCGAGCGTTGGAAAAACCTTGCTGAGATGAATCATTTTCCCGCCTATCGAAAGGTCTTTTTCTACAAGTATTACTTTGTAGCCAATGTTAGCAAGGTTTAATGCCGCTTCTTCACCGGCTATACCTCCACCAATCACAAGAACATCAAATTCGTTTGATTGTGTCATACTTATTGACATATTTTATAATAATTAATTCTTTTACTCCTTGATAACCAAGACAATAAATCCAGCCTAATTAATTCATAAATTGATCTATTACGAAAAACTTATAAATTAATCAGGCTAGTTAGATAAAGCGTTAACAAAATTCTTCATATGTTTAACAAAAGGCTCGGAACAAACTGAACATATTGCAGCCATTTTTAATTTGGCAGGGTCTATCCCTTTTTCTTTCATTAAATCATGTGTTCGTTGAACTACTTCTCCGGTTCTTTCTGTACAAGTTTCACTATACGAACAATCGGTTCCGTCAGCAGCAATAAAAACTCCGTCAAAACCCTTTTCAAATGCATGTAATATCCATCTTGATTTGATGGCACTTGAACATGGCACATTGATAGTGTAAACTGTTGACGGATAGTGTTTTTTCAGAAGACCCGCTAAATCAATAGCGGGATCTGAAATTTTTTCCGTAGAAAATACAAGAATTTTTGGAGCAGTTTTATTTTTCTCCATATCTATTATCCCTTTTTTAGATAAATTTTAAAGTAACCTGATTCTTCGGCAGTACCAAGATATTCATGACCTTTTTTATTAGCCCATTTTGGGATATCTCTTTTTGTACCTTCATCTGCTGAAAGAATTTCCATAATATCTCCTGAACCAATTGTTCCAATAGCTTTTTTTGCTTCCAATAGTGGTCCCGGACATGCTGTACCTCTTGCATCAACTGATTTATTTACAGTTAAAGCTTGTAATTCTTCTTGTGTCATAATTTCAATTTTTAATTAGTGTTATTAAATAAATAAGTTTACATCTGCTTCTTGAGCTGCAGTTATATATTCACTTATACCTACAATATCATCAGCAAGATCAATAAAGTCATCAAGTTTTTCACCATCCCAAACTTTTCCTGCCAATCCGCAAATATGAATTTTTACATTAGTAATTTCTTTTGCTTCTTTAAAAAATTCGACCCATGTTTTAACGTTTAACTTTTTTAGAGAAACCAAAAATTCTTCTTTTAAATCAACATTTTCAGCCATCGGTAATTTGCTTGAATCATCTGCAATATCTTTTTTAAAAGCTCTGGCTGCTTGTAGAAGTACATAAATATCTACATCCATGTCATCGACTGCTGCACCGCTAAGTATCACTCCTGCTGCTGTTAGTTTGTCAACACTTCCTGTGAAAAGTGCAAGACACATTTTTTTATTTTCCATAATCTTTTTTTAGTGTTAATTAATTAACAACAAAGGAAAAAAAATAATTCATGCAATTATTAAAAAAAACATGAATAAATATATTATTTAATGTGATTTATATCACATTAAAATATTAGATTTGCAAATAATAATTAAATTACAATGAGATTATGAATTGTATAGATTGTACCTTTAAATCATCAGCAACTAAATTTTTAAGCAAAGGCGAAATAGAAGAACTATCTCATAATTGTGCTCATGTTGAATTTAAAAAAGGTGAAAAAATTTTCAAGGAATCTTCTTTTTCTTCAAATATTATATATCTGAAAAGCGGTTTAGTAAAAGTTCATATTTTGGGTCCTAAAAATGAACAAATAACAAAGATTACAAAAGCTTCAGCGTTTTTAGGTTTGCCTACTACATTTAATGAAAAAGTAAATAAATATTCGGCAACAGCTTTAGAAAATTGTAAAGTTTGTTTTATTGATCTTGAAGTTTTTAAACATTTTATTTATAAAAATGGAGTATTTGCATATCAAATAATTACTGAATTATGCAAAAACGAAATTGACTCGTTTTTCCGATGTTTAAATAGAACTCAAAAACAAATTACCGGACGTGTCGCAGATGCTTTATTGTTTTTTTATCATGATATTTATGAGGAAAAAGAATTTATTCTTCCGCTTACAAGAGAAGAATTCGGCAACTATATTGACACCACTCGCGAAAGTGTCAGTCGTATTATTAATGACTTTCAGAAAGATGGAATAATTAAAATTAAAAATAAGAAAATCAAAATTCTAAAAGAAGAAAGATTAATAAATATAAGTGAAAAGGGATAATTCTCAAAATCTTCGTTTGTGTTTCACAATTATTTTTTCTTGAATTCTAAAATAATTTCAACAATTAACATCATTAATATTTTGATGTTTAAATGTCAGCTATTTAACAAATCTAATTTAAAATATTTCAAAGAACGAAATTAATATTTAGTAATAATACCTGCTTAACTAAGTCATTCAAGCAGGTATTATTTAAAAATCACAGTTTGCTTATATACTTATATAAACATGTGAACATCTGCTTCTTCAGCAGCAGTTATATATTCACCAATTCCGATAATATCGTCAACAAGATCATTAAAATCTTCCATTTTTTCACCACCCCAAATTTTCCCGGCAAGGCTACATATATAAATTTTTACATTTGTCATCTCTTTAGCCATCTCGAAAAATTCGTACCAGCTTGGTACATTCAGAGTTTCAAGTGACTTAACGAACTCATCTTTCAAATGTGAAGCTTCAGACACATTATCAATTTTATTTTCGTTTCCTTTAATGAATGCCCGAGCACCTTGTAATAAAACAAATACTTCAACATCCATATCATCAGCTGCTGCACCACTAAGGACCACACCTGCTGCTGTTAATCTATCGAGGCTACCTGAAAAAAGCCCCATACACATTTTTGCCATGTTATTTTTTTTATTAAATTGTTATTTTTTTTGTATAATGCGTAAATGATTAAATGCGTAAATGCAAAAATTCCCTTTTATTCAATCATTTAATCATTTTAGCATTTAATCATTTTTTAACCACCACAACCACCTGATGTTTCAACTTTAGGTGCTGCTTTGTGTCCACCGCCTTCGCCTTCTTCAATTAGCTCAGGAAATGCTTTGTTCCATTTTTGCCAACCACCATCAATTAAATTAACATATTTATATTTTAATAATTTAAGTGTTGGGCAAGCTAAAGATGCTCTATTTATATTTTCAGAATAAACATAAATAACATCTCTTCTATTTGAAATTTTTGAAGAAAATTCTAATAGACCTCTCGGAATATTTATTGCTCCGGGGATATGTCCGTTGATATATTCTTCTTTTTCGCGACAATCAATAATTTTTATTTCACCATGATTATCAATAATTGTTTTCAAATCTTCTACAGTTATTTTTGTGATACCTTTTTGTGCTTCACTTACTTTTTGATCAACATTATCGTAAGTATTATCCATTTTTGCACCACATCCGGTAATAAAAACAAGTATTGATAAAACAAAAAAGAGTTTATAAGTTTTCATTATATTTGTTTAATTATTCAATTATTTTGTTTTCCATTCATTGTAAGCACCGTCATAAACTTTTACATTCGGGTATTCCAGCAATGACTTCATAGCCATAAATACAATACCTGCACGAGCACTTGTTGCACAGTATAAAATAATTTCTTTATCAGCTGAAATTTCTGCTTTATTGAAAAGTTCTTCAATTTCGATAACCGGTTTCAAAGTTCCATCATCTTCAACTACAATATTTTTATATTCAAAGTTTATTGCATTTGTAATATGACCTTCATCAAATTCTTTCTGGCTTCTTGCATCAACAATAATTACTTTTGGATTATTAAGATTATTTTTTACATAATCATAATCAACAATAATATCGTTGTTTAAAGAAGGTGTACATGTTACCTCAGTTATTTTTGTAACATATTTAGTAACCGGTTTTCTTGCTTTTCGCCAAGCTTTCATGTGTCCATTCAATATTTTCACATCTTTAAATCCAAGATATTCCAATATCCAGTATAATCTTCCGGCATTTATATTCTTTCCATTATCATAAATAATAATTTTTTTATCTTTATTAAGACTTTTTGCTCCTAATTTATTTGCAATTTCTTCGGGGCTTATTAAAATACCTTTTACATCACCGGCTTTATAAAGTGTTGCAAGATCAACATTTACTGCATTATTAATATGCACTTTTGCATAATCTGCTGCTTTTCGGGTTGAAACAAGAACTACATTATCATCTTTCATTATTTTTGCAGTTTCTTTCGCAGAAATAAGATTGCCTTGAGAAAATGTATTCGTAGTAAATAAAAATATTGAGGATAAAAATAATCCTATTAATAATAATTTTTTCATTGTTAATTTATTTTTAAATGTTTATAAATTTGGTTCTTTCTAAATTTATTGGTTTGAGAAATTAACCACCACAACCACCTGATGAAGGTTTCGGGGCACTAACTGAGTTAAAATCAGGGTCCCGCAGAAATTCCACCCGATAAGTTCTTTACATTTGTAAAGCCTAATTCGCTTAATGTTTTAGTTGCCAAAATACCTCTGGCACCTTTTTTACAATAAATAATAATTGCATCTTCTTTCAAAGGTGTATATAAAAACTCCTCTTCCCAAAAAGCATCATCACTAATTTTAAATTCAACTGTACCTCTTGGTATTAGAATAGAACCGGGAATATTACTTTTTTGATATTCTGCAGGCTGACGAACATCTAATAAAAGAAATTCCTCTTGATTTTCGATTTTTAGATTTAATTCATCAACTGTGATTTCTTCAATGTATGGTTTTGTATCAGCCGCTAATTCCTTACCATTCTCATAAATATTTGAACATGCAGAAAAAAGAATGATAATAAATAATGCTGATACCCATTTATATAATTTGACTTTAATCATAATTTTAAGTATTGTTGTTAATTAAAATGCACTAAATCTTCCGGTTTTTTCATTCCATTTTACAAATACATACCATATTAGTATAATGAATAAAACAAGACCAACAGCTCCAGGATAACCTAAATAATCAGGTAAATAATTCTTAAAATTAAAGTTTTGTGGAAGTGCTTTTACAATAGGAGGAACAATATAAAGTTTTGAAATAGGGGAAATTAATAAAAAACCAAGAGCCGAAGCCCATAATTTTACTTGTCCTTCACCAACTCTCCAAAGTGTACCAACAGCACAACCTCCAGCTATTGTCATACCAAGTCCGAAAACAAAACCACCAATTATTGCTCTAAAGAAAAAATGAGGAAATACCCATGTCATTTCTCTTGCCCTAACAACTATATCACCGACTCCAATACCAAAATATTTAATTGCTGTAAACCCAAATACGCTAATTACAAGTCCGGCCATAACTCCAACAGAACCATCAGCTTCGCCTGTCATAAAAGGATCGCGAAATGCTTTAACAATACAAAAGCGCGAACGCTGGCTGATTAAACCCATAAACATTCCTATAATTATGAACCATGCCATAATTTTATTACCACCTGAATATTGATAAGCAATAATAAAAGTAATTATCAGTGCTATCCATCCGAGATATATTTGCCATGAACCACTTTTTCCGGTGCCGGATAAAAAATTATAACTTTTTCCGCTACTGAATTTAGGGAATTTTTCCATTTCCCAAATAAGATATTTTAATGCAATAACGACTCCGGTAAACATTCCAATTGTAAAAATTATTGCACCACCTGAAAGTGCAGGTACACCGCTATAAAATGATCCGATTGAACAGCCTATACCAAAAGTTGCTCCAACTGCCATTAGTCCACCACCAATAAATCCTTTAATTAGTTCTCCTTTTGGAGGAATCCTTAAAGCAAATTCTTTTGATAATAAAGCACCGATAAATGACCCAATTACGAGGAAAACACATAACATACCATACAAACTTGTACTTGTAGCAGTAGCGTTTTCAAGACCGAAAATTCCAATAGATTTAAAAACATTTTCACCCCAGTTATTTATTCCACCGCTTGCTCCCCAAGGGCTTTTTATGGCAAAAAGTAAAATATTCAGGGTTCCGAGAACAATTGCTCCAACCCATACAGGCCAGTGCTTGGCAAAAAACGTTTTGAATAAGTTGCCCAAAACGCCGGGTTCTTTAGTTTTCTCCGACATTTTTACCTCCTATTTTTTCTTAATTAAAAAACGAAAAATTCCACCTTCTAATTCTCCTTCTTCAAGCATTTCGTTTCCCGATTTTTCGCACCATCGAGGTAAATCTGACTTAGTACCGGGATCTGTTCCTACCATCTCCAGAATTTCTCCTGAATTAAGTCCTTTCATAGCTTTTGCTAATTTCATCATTGGCATTGGACACGAAAGTCCCTTGCAATCAAGTGTTTGGTCAATTTTGTTTTCCATAATATATGTATGTTTTTTTATTAATAAATTTCGAAGCAAAATTTGTCATTTAATTTTTGCTAACTCGAAAATCTATAATGATATGATACATTAATGAAACTGAAAATAAACAACAGAAATAATGATATTAATCATTAATATTAATGATTAATTATATATTTTTGCTTTTTTTAAATATCCAAGTATAATGGAAAAATGTTTGTATGAAAACAGTTGTACCGTCAGTCAATTGCATTTAACTGATGTTAATCAAAAAAAGAAAGATTGGTTTTATTATTTATCCAAGAAAGAAAAAAAACTAATTGAGGATAATCAAGTTGAGGTTTTTTTTAAAAAAGGAGAAAATTTGGCAAAACAAGGTTCTTTTTCTTCATATGCATTGTTTTTAACAAATGGTCTTGTAAAAACTTATGTTGAAAATCAACATGAAACACTTATCTTAAAAATTATACCGGGCAATAATTTTATCGGATTACCTTTATTATTTGAAGAAAATAATGTATTTCCATATTCTGTAACCGCATATGTTGATTCAACTGCAAAATTAATAGACATTAATATTTTTAAAAAAATCATTAAAGAAAATAACAAATTTTCATACGAAATTATTAAATTGTTAAGTTTAAACACAGTACTTTTATATGGTAGATTTTTTTGTTTTGAGAAAAAACAATCATATGGAAGACTGGCAGATATTCTTCTTTGTATTTCAAATAATATTTACAAAAACATAGAATTTGAATTAGCTCTTTCGCGTAAAGAATTAGGAGAACTTGCAGGTATGTCTTACGAAAGTGTTATCCGAATATTGAAAAAATTTAAAGAAGACAATCTGATTGAGGAAAAAAACAATCATATTAAAATTATTAATAAAGATAAATTAGCTCAAATAAGCCAACTCGGATAAATATACTGATAAACTGCCGACTTAATATATTCCAGTTGTAATATTCCAATAAGATTATAAAAATAATTTTACAAACAAATCATGTAATATTATGATTTGCATCAGTAAATATTTGATGTATCTCATATTTATATAAAGTCAATAACGTATTTATTAATATCTGTATAAATTAATATGATTTTATTTTTGCTCTGAAATTTATCACTAATATTTATTATAAATCTTAAACAAAAAAAATCACTATTTATGAAAAATTTATTAAAATTTGTATGGGTACTTATATTAGTCCCGCTATTATTTTTAAGCAGTTGTACGGATTTTGAAGAAATTCCGGGACCACAGGACAGGTTTGGAGCTTTGAAGACCTATTTGATCGACAACAACATGGATTTACCTGCTATTTTAACTGATTGGATCACTACAGCAGAAAATGTTTATACAATTATGACAGATGCTGATGTTACTGACGATTATTATATTATTGATATTCGTTCGGAAGAACATTATAATGAAGGACATATTGAATGGGCAGTAAATGCTACATTAGGTGGTATTCTTGATGCTGCACAAAATGCAGATGGAAAACCAATAATTGTTGCATGTTATACCGGTCAGGGTGCAGGTCATGCTGTAGTTGCTCTTCGCTTGAGCGGATTTTCAGATGCTAAGGTTCTAAAATGGGGAATGAGCAGTTGGAACGAAGCTACCGCAGCTTCATGGATCAATGGTACCGGAGATGCAGCAGTTGGAAATACTAATTGGTCTAATGCTCCCGGCGACATTCAAGTTAATACTGCACACGATGCACCGGTAATTGAATATCTTGAAAATGATCCGGCAGAAATTCTTAGCGAACAAGTTGCAAAAATGCTTGAAGGTGGATTCTCCGGTGTTCCTAACGAAAGTGTTCTTGGTACTCCTACTGATTATTTTATCAATAATTTTTGGGCAACTTTAGATATTGAACACTACGGAAATATAAGCACAGCTTATCAGGTAAACCCTCTTACTTTGGCAAATGGCGAATATGCTTATCTTGATCCAGCCGGAAAAGTAGTTACTTATTGCTGGACAGGACAAACTTCTTCAATTGTTACTGCATATTTAACTGTACTTGGATACGAAGCTTATAGTTTAAAGTTTGGTACTAATGGTATGATTTATTCAAATCTTGAGTCTCATAAATGGAGCGTTGACGCAATAATGGGATATCCATTGGCTCAATAATAGTTTTTTTAATTACAAAATAAATAATAATAAAAATCCAAATTCAAATGAAAAATTTAATTACAATAATAACATTGTTATTCTTACTTGCACCTGCTGCTTCAATGGCACAAGGATGTATGGAAGCAACATCCGACGAAGGTGTAAGCGTTGTTGGATATATTCAACCCCAATGGACTTTTGATGAAGCAAATGGAGATAATGAAAATACATTTCATTTTAACAGAGCTCGTATAGGTTTTGTAGGTTCAATCCCCTATGATTTTAGCTATTATGTTATGGCTGAACTTAGCCCAACTAAAAATGGTCCATATCTTTTAGATGCATTTATTACATGGAAAAGACTTGGTCCTTATGCTAATATTACTGTTGGTCAGTTTAAATCACCATTTGGACTTGAACTATCTACTCCATGTCAGTCGTTACATACAATTAACCGATCACTCGTTGTAAGCGAACTTGCAAGTCCATTTCGCGATCTTGGAGTTATGATTTATGGTGGAACAAATTTTGGTAAAGGTGACACAGATATCCTGAATTGGAAATTAGCTTTCACAAACGGAAAAGGCATGAACAACAATGATAATAATAAATTTAAAGATATTGTTGCTCGCCTGATAATTACACCTTTTAAAGATATAAAAATTGGTGGTAGTTATAAATATGGTAAAGTACTTAACTCGGGTCCGGAAAATAAACTTATCCGTTTTGGCGGGGATATTTCTATTGAGAAATATAATTTCCTTGTTCAGGCCGAGTATATCGGAGGAACTGATGATGGTTTTAAATTAGAAGGTGGCGGTTGTGGTCAAGACCCGACAATTGTACCGTTTGATGGTAAAATAAATAAACAAGGTTTCTTTGTTATGATTTTATATAAAACTCCTTGGGAACTTCAACCGGTTGTTAAATACGGAAATTACGATTCCGATTCCGATTTACCAAATACTATGAAAAATACTTATACCTATGGAATAAATTATTTTTTCAATGATTGGACAAGATTACAGATAAATTATGTTGTTAATGATTATATCGGAATTGATACACCTAATAATTTATTTATGGTTCAGCTACAAGCTAAGTTTTAATAATTATCATATATACTTGTACGGAACAGAATTGCAAAATTTCCAGTTTTATTTTGTACCGCATTACGACTTCCAAACTCCTGAGAGTTTGTGCGTATGTATAAACAGCTTTTGCTTTGCAAAATTGTTAAGATACTGTGTTAAATTCCAAATTATTTATAATAAATTTTTCATATTTTTGTCCAAGCAGAAAGAAGGCTTCGGTCAACGCTTTGTACTGAAGTCTATCTTGTGTAGTGGGAGCTTTGCTCCCATTACTGTTTTTGCTCCGCAAAAAAGCAGAAAGAAGGCTTAATCTCTGCATTACCTGATGTCCTTTTTCTCTTTTCATTATTTATGATGCTTTTTTTTGTAATTGATAATTTTCAATATAAGTAGGGTCTGCTGATTTTATCTAAAAACACCTCTTAACTAACAGATATTCAATTAAAAATGTTGATAACTTGAATGGATTTTAATTGTGTAAATGCACGGGTTTTGTTACTTTTACTTCAAAAGCCGTGCACTTATGATTAATTATACATCGCAAAATCAATTGAGTTTAGAAGGGTTTAACCACCCATTTGAACGCGACCTTTTAGCAAAAAACAGGTGGGTAAAACTAGCAAAGGTTGTTCCTTGGGACGAACTTGCCGCTGTTTATAGCAGTAAACTACAATCAGGTTCGGGACAAAAAACTGTGGATATCAGGCTTGTAATTGCAGCCTTGATTGTAAAGCACAAACTTAGGCTTGATGACAGAGGTACAATAGAGATGATTCAGGAAAACATCTACATTCAATATTTTTGTGGACTGAAAAGTTTTACAACGAAAACAGCATTTGACCCAAGTTTGTTCGTGGACATACGCAAGCGTCTTGGAGGAAATGAATTTGACAGTTTCAACAAACTGGTGATAGAGAAGGCAGAACAACTAAAACCACAGCAGTCACGTATAAAGGGCAAGAGTTCCAAGGGTGACAAAAAAGGTGTTGAGACAACTCATGTGGACAAGCCCAACAAGGGAACATTAAAAGCAGATGCAACATTGCCGACCAAGAAATAAAGTTTTCCACTGACCTCAATCTTTTGAGTATAAGCAGGGAAAACCTTGAAAGGATAATTGATTTGCTCTACGATGCAAAAAAGGATGAAAAAAAACCAAGGGACTATCGCCGCAAAGCACGGAAAGAATACTTGAACCTGACAAAAAAAAGGCGTAAGAACACAAAAACTATCCGTAGGGGCATAAAGGCACAACTGCAGTTTGTTGCACGTGACTTGAGGATAATAAAGGAACTCATGGAAAAGCCGGAAAGAGACCATAAGTTGTCACGGAGCGACAATGACTTTTTAGAGACCATCATTAAAGTACATAAGCAGCAAAAGTGGATGTATGACAACAGAAAGCACAGTGTTCCTGACCGAATAGTTAATATTTTTCAGCCATGGGTAAGACCGATGGTGCGTGGCAAGGACAAGAACAAGACGGAGTTTGGCTCCAAGATTAACGTTAGCGAGGTTGATGGATTCTGTAGAATTGACCGGTTCAGTTGGGATGCATTCAACGAAGGTGGTGATGTGAAACTTTTGGTAGAAAACTACCACAACCTTCACGGCTGTTACCCAAAGACGTTTTTGGGTGATGGAATTTATATGAACCGTAAAGCCAGAACATTCCTAAAAGAAAAAGGGATAGAAATTTATGGTAAGCCACTGGGACGACTACCCAAGAAAATACAGCAGACATCCTCGCAAAAATATAGGAAAAAAAAGAAGGCTGCTCAACGAAACCATATTGAGGGAAAGTTTGGTCAGGGAAAACGTGGTTATGGGCTCAATAATGTGAAAGCCAGGCTAAAAGATACATCTGAATCATGGGTAAATGCAATATTCTTTGTCATGAACTTAACAAAACTTCTACAAATTGCTGAAAAGACTACTGGTTTTTTTGTGCTCTTTTTGAAAAGGTCTGAAATATTGCAAAATTTTTGCAAAATTTATTTTTTATTCAGAAATTTTGCGATTACCAAACAAGTTCGTTCATGTGCTGCTTAAAAGAAAATCAGCAGACCCTAAGTACTGAAAATATCTCGAAACATTTGCTCTGTTGTGTTTTATAAGCGTGATTTACAGGAAATTCTATTTTTATTTTTGTTTTCAATTCCTTGACATAAGCGGCTGTCTTCAATAGTTTTAGCTGAATTGTTTTCATTGTTGAATTAACAAATTGGGTGTTTTTTAGAACCTCTTTTTGTAAAGTATGTATTAAAACATATGCGGCAGAATGTAAAAATAAACGTAATTGATTGGCTTCAAACTTATGACACGATGTTCTGTCAGATTTCAGATAAGTCTTATGTTCTTTTATCCTGAGTTCAGCATTTCCTCTGGCACAA
>DAOVNY010000028.1 GCA_030630005.1 Bacteroidales bacterium
ACGCAGGATAATCAGTTCCGAAAATGCAAAAAGTTTTATGGGGTCGGAATTTTCTTATGCTGACATGACTTTACCCAACATTGAAGAATACACCTACAAATTATTAGGCCAAGAAATGGTAAACGGAATTAGCTGTTTCAAAATTGAAATTATCCCGACAAGTGACGATGTAATGGATGTCAATGGGTTTTCAAAAAAAATGATTTTTTATTTGTAAAAATGATTTTTTTTTGTAATATTGTTGTGTTTTTAAGAAAATCGTTTAATGGGTTCTGCGATTTTTTTTGAATCAAAAGCAAAAAAATGAATTTTTAGAACCCACCATAAATATTTTAACTACTAAAAAAATTGTATTATGAAAACAAGGTTATTATTATTACTTGCTGTTATGGTTTTAAGTATTACAACTTACGGACAGTTCTCTTTTGGAGTTTCTCCCGGTTTTGGGTTAAACTCTGCTTATTTCGGGTATTCTATAAATGACAAAATTGTACCTTTTATTGGCTTTCAGTATTTAAATGCAGAATACAATTATGAGGAAAGTGGTGAGAGGTATAATTATGATCTAAACGAAGTAGAATCATACTTGGCTAAAACAGAATTTTCAGGACATGTGTTTTTACCAAACATAGGAGTAAAATACTTTTTTTTGAAGAAGAACAAGATTCAGACTTATTCATCCTTATGCTTTTCAAAAGCTTTTATTACCGGCAAATTTCAACGCAATGAAACAGATACTGAAGAGCTTGATTTTTATTTTGAAAATATGAATATGTGGGGAGCTGAATTGGGATTTGGTATGGAGTATTTCTTTGATGAGAACTTTAGTCTTGGAGGTGAGTTCGGATTAAGGCATATACATATTAACTCCACTGAATCTTACATATATGAGTTTTACAATCCAAATACCGATGAATTCCAAGAATCTACGATAGAAAGTGAGATGAAACTCAATATGAATCCAACCTTTTCAAAAATATCATTGAATTTTTATTTTTAAAAATTATTAAAATGAAAAAGAATAACGTTTTCCTGCTTGCATCTCTTTTTACTGTTTTTTTTCTGGCAAATAGTTGTGAAAAAGATGAAAGCCTAAGTCCGGTGCCTCAACAAGAACAAAACCTAAGAGAAAGTAAAGACCAGAGTCTTCCACATATCTATACAAACTGGATGAGTAATATTGATGGTTCACTGTACCTTAGTGAGATTACGATTCCAGGCACTCATGATTCGGGAGCTGACAAGCATACATCACCACAACCAGGTTTTCTTGTTGCACCATATGTTATCTGCCAGGACTTTAAAATTTATAATCAATTACGCTTAGGAGTTCGATGGCTCGATATAAGATTATTTTATGAATTATGTCAGAATAGTTTAACACTACATCATTCCATTTTTAATTTATCGAAAAACTTCGATTATGTATTGAAAGAATGCATTAAATTTTTAAATAATCATCCAAGTGAAACAATAGTTTTAATGATAAAACAAGAATACTCCGAAGCCTCTTGTAAAGATTTTACTAAAAGAGTTTATGAGAAGATAAAAAACCATGGTTTAGATAATTTTTACCTTAGCGAGAAAAATCCAACGCTTGATAAAGTAAGAGGTAAAATTTGCATAGTAAGAACATTTCACAAGTGCGATTTACCTCATGCGTTAGGAATGTATGCAAACTGGAGCAGCAACAGTTATAACTCATCGCGAACTTACAATGGAATTACCTGGCATGTTCAGGATCATTACAGTTTAAACCATGTATCGTCATATACAAAGATAAATGAGATTAGAAGTTACTTATATCGTGCATCGAAAGAAGCCAATAGTCATACATTTTTCATTAACTTTGTTAGTGGAGAACGAGCTTGGAATTGTGAACCAATTTGGAACACAGCTGAAAAGATACAACCTCCAGTTCAGAAATACATAATGAAGCATATGTACAGGAGACATTGCGGAGTGATAATATTAAATTTCGCAGGAGGAGGAGACGTATCTTCGGGTGGCAGAAATTGTGCACCATCATTAGTTAAACATATTCTTATGCTTAATGATGGAATGCAGTAGCACTTTTTGTTCATGCAAATGTAATGGTATATTTGCCATCCTGAGAAAATATGGCATTATAAAAAAGTGTAAATCGAAAATTGAAGAGTCTCAATAAAAATGCTTTACAACATTATAGGATTTAAAGCTCGCCCTCCCAAACAAAACAATTTCTGAATTTGTTTTCACACTTTGGTTTAATATCAAACAATCTTTCCATTTGCTAATTGGTTTTTCGATAGCTTCTTTTATAGAAATATATGCAGATAAGCCGGAGAATTTTTTAAAATCACGATAACCAATATACCGGAATTGATATAAGTCCCGGTCTTTTACGGCAAGCTGATAGCAGGTTTACTAAATTTGGATTAAAAAATTTTGAGTTAAAATTATTATTATTTTGTATTTCATATAAACGTAATAGCGTTTTATTGAACGCCATCCTAAAAGTAACAAAATTAATTAAGTTAATTTTATAACTTTGCAAGCCAAATTATGACTATAAATGGAAAACGATATAAATAAAAATACTTTTCTTTCACGCGGTTGTTATAAACAACCTGACATCTCCGACATCGGTAATAATATTTACAGTTATAAATGTTGTAAATTCCCTGATTTCGACTGGCTAAAAAACATTCAAATACCTGCTAATCAAGATCCCATTGATTTTGTTGAAGTAAGATTTAAAAACAGTAAAAAAGAATTTTTTAAATATTCCACTGAAATAGATCTTACAGTTGGTGATATTGTTGCAGTGGAATCGTCACCGGGGCATGATATTGGCATTATTTCGATGACAGGGGAAATTGTTCGTTTGCAGATGAAAAAGAAAAATATTGACCCCCAATCGGAAGAAATAAAAAAAGTTTATCGCCGAGCTCGCTTAACAGACATTGAAAAATGGATTTCTGCTGTTGAAAGTGAAGATAAAATAATGTACGATTCACGGAAAATTACCGGTGACTTAAATCTTGAAATGAAGATTAATGATGTGGAATATCAGGGTGATGGCACAAAAGCCATTTTTTATTACACAGCCAAAGAAAGAATTGATTTCAGAGAATTAATTAAAGTTCTTGCCGAAACATTTAAAATGCGTATTGAAATGCGGCAGATTGGCGTTCGGCAGGAAGCAAGCCGTTTGGGAGGAATAGGATCGTGCGGAAGAGAATTGTGCTGTTCTACATGGTTAAGTAATTTTAAATCGGTTTCGACCAGCTCAGCACGTACACAACAATTATCACTAAATCCACAAAAACTTGCAGGACAATGTGGAAAACTTAAGTGTTGCATCAACTTTGAACAAGATAATTATTTTGAAGTATTGAAAGATTTTCCCGATAGCAATACTGTTCTCGATACAAAAAAAGGGAAAGCAAAACTCCAGAAAATTGATGTTTTAAAAAAAATATTGTGGTATTCGTACCTTAATGAAGAATCGAAATCTTATGCAATATCATTAAAAAATGTTCAGAAAATAATTAACCTTAACGAAAAAAACAAGAAACCTGAAAGTTTGGAAAGTTTTGTAAAACAACCGGAAAAGAAAACTGATTTTGAAGGTTCTGTGGGGCAAGACGATATTAACCGTTTTAATAAAAAAAGACAATAAAATTAAGATTTTCACTTTATTAATATATTAGTAAATTTGATTTTAATAATTATCAAACATAAATATGGGAAAAAGTCAATACCGGTATCTGTCAATAAGTTTATTGTTTTTTTTAATTCTACTACTTGTTTCATGCAGTTCAGATGCTGTATTTGAAGAAAACAAACAGATAAACGGTAGCTGGGATAAAAACGATACTCTTTGTTTTGAAGTTGAGATAAATGACATTTCCGGTTCCTATAATTTTTATATAAATATTAGAAATTCTACTGATTACGGTTTCAGTAATTTCTATTTCTTTATGAACAGTATCTTTCCTGACGGAAGCCTGCGACGCGACACTGTCGAGTGCATTCTGGCAAATCTTGAAGGTAAATGGCTCGGAAAAGGATTTTGGGGGATTAAAGAAAACAACTTGCTTTTACGAAAAGGAATTAAATTCCCGCAAAAAGGAATTTATGAATTCAGAATTGAACAAGCAATGCGTATAAATGATAATGAAGGATTACAAGGTATTGAAGATATCGGGATTAGAATAGAAAATTGTAATTAGTTACAGGTAACCAATCAGTATTAAAATTGAGAGTTTGGTATAAAGATAAACAGCGGAGAATTAATGATAAAATGATAAAATGCGTGAATGATTAAATCAATCAATATTGAGAATTATGAGAGGAAAAAAATCATCTTATGGAAACAATAAATAGCATTTATTTAAGCATTCTATCATTTTATCATTTAAGCATTTTATCATTTTATCATTTTATTAGTAGAACCTAAAGAATCATAAACAAAATGACCAAAATCAAAGAAAAATCAAAAAGCATCTTTAATTACATTACCAGATTTTGGATAATCTATTGTTTTTTTTTGTTATCAATAATAATGATTTTTTGGGGCATCGAAAATGAATGGTTCGGCACGATGCCATCATTTGAAGAACTTGAAAATCCCCAAAGCAATCTCGCTTCTGAAGTTTATTCGGCAGACCATAAACTTCTCGGAACTTATTATTACGAATACCGATCGAATATAAATTATAACGAACTTTCACCCCATTTAATAAATGCTCTTATTGCCGCAGAAGATATTCGTTTTGAAAATCATTCGGGCATCGATGGTAAAGCACTTGTAAGAGTTGCTTTTGGTTTGCTTTCGGGGAGTAGTAAAGGTGGCGGGAGTACTATAACTCAACAGCTTGCAAAAAATCTTTTTCCCCGAAAAAGAAATCCTTCAGTGTTTGATCTGTCAATTGCCAAGTTTAAAGAATGGGTTACAGCCGTTAAACTTGAGTATAATTATTCGAAGGACGAAATAATTGCAATGTATTTTAATACCGTGCCTTTTGGCAGTCAATCTCATGGAATTAAAGCAGCATCTCAAACATTTTTCAATAAATTACCGGATTCTTTAAATCTTGAGGAAGCAGCACTAATGGTTGGTGTTGTCAACGCTCCTTCTTTTTATAATCCGGTCAGACATCCCGAAAGGGCACAAAAGAAAAGAAACGTGGTCCTTGCCCAAATGTTAAAATACAATTATATTTCGCAGGATGTTTACGATTCTGTATCAAACATACCTGTTGATATGTCTGATTACAGAATACTTGATCACACAGCCGGACTTGCAAAATATTTCAGAGAGCACATACGCGCACAATTAAAACAATGGTGCAAAAATAATTTCAAAGCTGATGGCGAACCTTATGATATTTATAAAGATGGATTGAAAATTTATACAACCATAAATTCGAAAATGCAACAATATGCCGAAGAAGCTGTAAAAGAACATATCTCTCAGGATCTTCAGCCTTCATTTTTCAAACATTGGGAAGACTACACTGATGCACCCTTTGTTTTTGATACCGACTCGGTTCAAAAAGCTATTGATAACATCCTTGAACTTTCGATGAAACGTACCGAGCGATACAGAAAATTACGTTTGTCCGGTGTTTCAATGGATACAATAAAAATGATTTTTGATATTCCTGTTGAAATGACAGTATTTTCATGGGATGGAAACATTGATACCGTGATGACTCCTATGGACTCTATAAAATATTACAAATACTTTCTGCATGTCGGACTAATGTCTATGGAACCGCAAACAGGTTATGTTAGAGCTTACGTTGGGGGTATAGATTACATACATTTTAAATACGATCATGTAACTCAGGGACAGCGACAGGTAGGATCTACATTTAAACCATTTCTATACACACTTGCTATGCAAGCCGGAGAATTTTCGCCCTGCAGTAAATTACCGAATGTTCAACCTATTATTGAGATGTATGATGGAAGCACTTGGGAGCCCGGAAATGCATCAAGTAAAAATATTGGTGAAGAAATAACTTTAAAATATGCTCTTGCTACTTCAAACAACTGGATATCCGGACATTTGATAAAAAGATATTCACCTCAATCGGTGATAAAAATTGCCAGAAAAATGGGAGTTAAAAGTTATATTCCTGCTGTTTATTCCATAGCACTCGGATCTGCCGATCTGAAATTATCCGAAATGGTTGGTGCCATGAACACTTTTGCAGATAAAGGTGTTTATGTAGAACCGGTTTTTATTACAAGAATTGAAGATAAACACGGGAATATTATCGAACGATTTGTGCCGGAAAAACAAGAAGCCATGAATGAGCAAACTGCTTATCTTATGATTGAACTCTTAAAAGGCGTTGTGGATTATGGAACAGGAAACAGGCTTAAATGGAAATATGGTTTTAAGAATCCTATTGCAGGCAAAACCGGTACAACTAATAATCAATCCGATGGGTGGTTTATGGGAATAACTCCTGAGCTTACTACCGGTATTTGGGTTGGAGGAGAAGACCGAAGTGTGCATTTCAGAACACTTACATTAGGACAAGGTGCTAATATGGCTTTGCCAATATGGGCTAAATATATGAAAAAAATATATGCAGATGAATCACTCGGTGTTAGTATGGGTGATTTTGAAAAACCACTTGGAGGATTTTTAATTGAGACCGATTGCGATAAATTTGAAAGGGCCCAAAACAAACATAGTAATGATTTTGAGTTTAATGATGATGAGTTCTGATAAAAATTTATCCGTAAATTATTCATTTAATCTTCGAAATTCATTGGTGAAACTTTTACTTTCACTGCATCAATAGAATAATTAATTTTTCCTTTGTTCCAAAGATATAATTTCAAATTATCTTGCATTGAGGAAATAATATATATTTTAAAAGTGTGACGTATAGTATTCCAACCGCTACTACTATCCATTTGTTTGAACAAATCAAAAGTTTGATAAACTTTTGTTTCACCATCAACTTCTAACGTACAAACAAGAAATACATCCTCTTTATGTACTTTTTCTGTACTAATGAACGCAGCACTAATATCAATTTTCAAGGAGGATATGGAAGTCTGAAACTCTGATATTGGGTGGTTTACAAAATTAATATATTCCTGATGAGAAGTTACCCTAAGGCTTTTCTTACCGGAATAAGACAAGGTGCTGTCTGCAATATCCAAATCCTCAAAATCAAAAAAGAACTCCCTTGCAGGTTGTTTATTTATGGTATCTATGCTTTCATTTTTTCCGGAAATTTTCTGAAAAATATAAACAGCGTAATCGTAATCACCCAGTACTTTAAAAGGTTGTATAGGCCTGATAACTTTTAGAAGAGTGAATTCTTTACTGTTTTTCAGGCGATTCAAAGGCAATTTTCCTTCATTGGGTCCGAAATGGGCGTCCCAGACTATAATACCGCTGTCGGGTACCGACATTGCCGGTTGTAGCTTGTTGGGCATACCCCAATTGCACTTTGATTGATCATAAGGATCGATACCCAATTTAATAACGAGGTATGAATTAAAGTAGAAAAGTTTATATTTATCAAGCTTGTTTTCCTGCAAATAATCCGCTGCCTGGCCAACAAGTTGTTGCGGTTTCGAAAGTTTAAAGCCCCCACGGTGTTTGTTAATACCTATCAGCACAATCAAAACCAGTAAGGCTGTGATAATTAAACCAGCCGCCTGTTTATTTTTGGACTGAAGCCTGTTTAGTAAATAATTGAATCCGGGCAGTGCTGTTAAAGCCGCAAAGGGCGTAACCGACCCAATCACCCGAATAAGACCCAACGAATTGCCCATTCCCTGCCACCACACAAATGAATGCGCTGCCAAAAAAGTTAAAAAAGACCCCGGTATCAATAACAGAAAATAAAAGGATTGAGAAAGCCGTCGTTCCTCGGTTGTAAACCATCTGACAAGTAATGTAGCTAAACCAATCATAAATAATCCGGCCAATGGATAACCGAGTATCCCTCTGGTATCATTAATAAAATGTAATAAAGGACCACTTCCGTAAATATCTATAGCACTTCCTGAATAAGGCATTTTTGTAATAAGCCACCAAAAGTCATCATAAAAAGGAAATCCAAGTAGGCTGATCAGCCAAAACCCGGTAGTAAGTAGTGGTAAGGCTAGCCATTGTTTTCTAAGGTTGTATGCTATCATAAACAGGGGGAAGAGAACGATACCCTCTGTTCGCACTAGCGGCAAAAAAGATAATACAACGGCTGAAAAAAGATGTTGCTGCCTAAAAAACAATAATACAGCCAGCGCCAGGAAAAAACTGAAACTTACTTCTGTTAAGGCAGTAAACATCAGGATAAAATAAACCGGCGTAAATAATACCAGCAACAGGCTTAAGACACTGTTTTTAAAATTAAAAATCAAAGCTAATTTCCAGACAATCAAAGCTGTTGAGAAGCCCATTAACAGATTGTAAATCCGCACACCGTTTATACCAAACTGTGCAAAAGGTGATATAAGTATGGTAAACACAGGCTTGCCCCAGTGGTTAAATAAAAGACTGGGATACTTCCATCCCCAATGGGCCAGCTTGAAATGGGAAAAGTGATCACCACCACCATAACTGTTTTGGGTAAAAAAGATTATAATAACTCCGGCAAAAAAACCCAGAGTTATTATAAAAAAAAATAAGCGGTGGTTGTTTTGAAGTTTCATTACCTAGAAAACAAATTATACTTCAACACACACCAAATGGCATGAAATCCATCAGAGGCATTAATTTTTTTCCCTTCTTCATAAACCCTGCCGTAATATGAGATTCCTACTTCATAAATTCTAATTTTTGGAATACGGGAGATTTTTGCAGTAACCTCAGGTTCAAAACCAAATTTTTTCTCCCTAAGATCAAGCTTTTTTAAAATATCCGCCCTGAATATTTTATAACATGTTTCCATATCGGTGAGATTCAAATTTGTGAACATATTTGAAATATATGTAAGGAATTTATTTCCTATAGAATGCCAAAAAAATAAAATACGGTGAGGTTTCCCACCCATAAACCTTGATCCGTAAACAACATCAGCAGCTCCATTAATCAAAGGTTTTAACAAAACATTATAATCTTCGGGGTCGTACTCAAGGTCAGCATCCTGAATAATTATTGCATCTCCGCCGGCTTCTTTTATTCCACAATGCAAAGCAGCTCCTTTTCCCTGATTTACTGCTTGTTCGATTAAATAAATATTTTCCTCAGGATTTTCCCTAATAAATTGTTTAATAATCTCAATAGTATTATCTAAAGAACAATCATCAATAATTATTATTTCTTTTTGGATATTATCTATTAAATCCACATTAATAATTTTATTTAGCAATTCTTTAATTGTAGCTCCCTCATTATAAGCCGGTATTATTATCGAAAGTTTTTCTATACTCATAAAAATATTATTAAAATTAATCAGGAATTTTAAGTTTACAAATATGCAACTTTTTTATTATAAAATGTTTTTTTATCTTCCGAACATATAATTATCTTTGTCTTTTTATTAACAGAACTTTGAAAATACTTTAAAACTATATTTATTATGAATAAAGATCGTTATTGTGTTATAATGGCAGGAGGTGTTGGGTCACGATTTTGGCCAATGAGCAAAAAAGCCCATCCAAAACAATTTCTTGATATTCTCGGAACTGGAGAAACGTTGCTTCGGCAGACATTCAACAGATTTATCAAAATTTGTCCCGAAGAAAATATTTATATTGTAACAAACGAAATTTACCGTGATCTTGTAAAAGATCAACTTCCCGGTATTCGTGATGAACAGGTTCTGGGTGAGCCTGCCCTAAGAAATACAGCCCCATGTATTGCTTATGCCAATTATAAAATATTGGATAAAAATCCTGAAGCAAAAATCGTTGTTGCTCCTTCCGACCATATTATTCTTAAAGAAGATGTTTTTATTGAAGTTATTAATTCTGCTTTGGAAGCTGTTGATGAAAATGATTGGTTGCTTACTCTGGGAATAACACCGAGTCGCCCCGATACCGGTTATGGATACATTCAGTTTAACGAGGCTCAACCATACAAAGATGATTTAAGGATAAGAAAAGTAAAAACTTTTACCGAAAAACCAAATCTTGAAATTGCCAAATCGTTCTTGGAAAGCGGAGATTTTCTTTGGAATTCGGGAATTTTTATCTGGACACTTAAAAGTATATTGAAAGCATTTGATAAATATTTGCCCGAGATAAATAATATTTTTAAAGAAGGAATATCAAAATATAATACATCCAAAGAAATTCCGTTTATTGAAAAAGCATATTCTGTTTGCAGAAACATTTCTATTGATTACGGAATAATGGAAAAAACTGATAATGTATTAGTTTTGGCTTCTGAATTCGGATGGTCTGATCTTGGAACCTGGGGATCCTTATTTACCCTCATGAATAAAGATGAAAATAAAAATGCTGTTATCGGTAAAAATGTGATGTTGTATGATTCGAAAAACAATGTTATAAATATGCCAAAAGATAAGCTTGCGGTAATTCAGGGACTTGAAGATTATATTGTTGTTGAAAATGAAAACATCCTTTTAATCTGTAAAAAAACAGATGAACAAAATATTCGTCAGATCGTAAATGATGTCAAATCTGAAAAAGGAGAAAAATATATTTGATTGGAACATCCATGTTATCTTTCAAGTCAAGGAAAAAAAAATAATGAATTGAATATCGAATATCGATTAACGAATAATGAATTTAGAAGTTTATTAAGTATGAATAAATATGATTTATAAGAACAATTGATTGATTTTTCAACTTTCGTAAAAAGCATTGAAACTACATAGAAAGATCATAAATCAAAAATTATAATTCAATCATAAATAAATCAAAAATCGTTAATCAGTGTTCGATATTCGATATTCAAAAAAGATAAATAATAAAACCAAATTTCAAATTTTAGTATTTTGAATTTCAATAAAATAAACAACTTAAAATATATTAAAATAAAAATTAAACATTAAATCATGAAAAAACTAATTATTGTTTTTGCAGCAATACTATTTTGCTTACGTCCTGCTGTAAAAGCCGATGAAGGTATGTGGATACCTATGCTTGTTGAGCGTTTGAATTATGTTGATATGCAGAAAATGGGACTGAATCTTACTCCCGAAGAAATTTATAGCGTAAATCATTCAAGTTTAAAAGATGCAATTGTGATCTTTGGTCGTGGTTGTACAGGCGAGATTATTTCTCCCGAAGGTTTGCTAATAACAAATCACCATTGTGGTTACGGCTCTATTCAATCTGTAAGTACAGTTGAAAACGACTTGCTTACAAATGGATTTTGGGCGATGAACAAAAAAGAAGAAATTCCTATCGAAGGTTTGTATGTTAAGTTTCTGATAAAAATCGAAGTTGCAACCGAACAAGTTTTGGATAGTGTTACTGCTGATATGACAGAAGAGCAAAGGAATGAAAAAATCAAGAAAAATATAGAAAGAGTTACCGAGGCAGCCGAAGAAGATAATGATTATCAGGTTTCGGTAAAAAGCTTTTTCAATGGAAATGAATATTACACTTTTGTTTATGAAACCTATAAAGACATTCGTTTTGTTGGAGCACCACCCGAAGCTATCGGAAAATTCGGTTCCGATACCGACAACTGGATGTGGCCTCGTCATACCGGCGATTTTTCGATGTTCAGAGTTTATTGTGCACCCGATGGTTCGCCCGCAGAATATGCCGAAGAAAATGTGCCGATCAAAGCAAAACATCATCTTCCTGTTTCAACAGCAGGTGTTAAAAAAGATGATTTTGCAATGATTTTGGGTTATCCGGGAGGAACTGATCGTTATTTAACTTCTCACGGAGTAAAACTTGCAGTTGACGAATCTAATATGACTATTGTAAATATTCGTGCAAAGAAATTAGATGTAATGAAAGAATTTATGAATGCCGATAAAGCTGTTAGATTACAGTATGCATCAAAATATGCCAGAACATCAAATTATTGGAAATATTTTATCGGACAAACCAAAGGATTAAAAAGACTTAAAGTTTATGATAAAAAATTAGCTATCGAAAATAAATTCTCAGACTGGGTAAATGCCGATCCCGTGAGGAAAGAGAAATATGGTGAAGCTCTCCCCGATATTGCTGAAGCGTATGAAATAATTGGTGAGTACAATCTCTCTGACAAGTATTTTATCGAAGCTGTTTACAGAGGTCCGGAAGTACTGGGGTTTTCCAGAAATTTTAAAGGATTGCTAAAAGCACTGAATGAAAAAGAACAGAATGAAGAAAAAATTACAGAAATGATAGAATCTTTAAAGGAAACTACTGATAAATATTTTAAAGATTATTATGCTCCGATTGACAAAAAACTACTTGCCGAAATGTTTAAAATGTATCATGAAAATGTTCCCCGTGATCAACAACCTGAATTTCTGTTAAAAATAGCAGATAAATATAAAGGCGATTTTTATAAATATTCTGAGAAACTCTTTAAAAAATCAATTTTTGTAAGTAAAGAAAATGTTTATGAATTTCTGGAAAATCCAAAAGCCCGAAAAATTAAAAAAGATCCGGCAACTAAAGCTGTTAAGGCATTTCTTGAAGTTTATAGAAAATCATACAAAAAAAGTAGTAAATCAAAAGCTTTGCTCGACAAAGGAAACAGATTGTTTGTAGCCGGATTAATGGAGATGCAACCGGATAAAACTTTTTATCCTGATGCAAATTTCACCATGCGCCTGTCTTACGGAACCGTTCAGGATTATTACCCTGCCGATGCTGTTCATTACAATTATTTTACAACATTAGATGGTATTATGGAAAAAGAAGATCCGTCAACATTTGAGTTTATAGTTCCCGAAAAATTAAAAGAAATATATAAAAACAAGAATTACGGAAAATATGGCGAAGGTGATGAAATGAAGGTTTGTTTTCTGACTGATCATGATATTACCGGAGGTAATTCCGGCAGCCCTGTTATTAACGGAAATGGCGAACTTATCGGATTGGCTTTCGATGGAAACTGGGAAGCTATGAGTGGCGATATAGCTTTTGAACCGGAATTGCAAAGAACTATTAATGTTGATATTCGTTATGTTTTGCTTGTTATTGATAAACTTGCCGGAGCTAAAAACCTGATTGATGAAATGACTATTGTGAGCAAAAGACAGGAACCAATAAAAGCTAAAATACCTGTTGAGGTTGAGGTAGAAATGATTGAGAAATAGATATTTTGTAGTTTTTTAGTTTGTTGTTTAATTGATAATGATTTTTTTTTGACTTTTTGGAGTAGGCTCACGTTTTAAATTTTAAATCTGAATTCAAAAATCTTAAATTGTTAGAACGTAACTTTATTGACAGAATCTAATTATTGTTTTTTTTGTATTTTTGAAATATTCTAAAAACCAAAATCCTATGAAACGCAGAGAATTTATTATAAAAAGTATTGGTGCCGGTGCAGTTGTAGGCTCGGCATTAACATTCAGTAAATATTTTGATCTCCTTGGCGGGAATAATTTCTCGCAAGGCGAAGCTTTTGATCTTGTTGCAATACGAGGTGGCGAAGCAGATGAAATGTTTGAGACAGGAATAAAATCTCTCGGAGGAATGAAAAATTTTGTTTCTGCCGGTCAAACTGTTGTTGTTAAACCCAATATTGGTTGGGATACTTTGCCAGAAAGAGCTGCCAATACAAATCCAAAACTTGTTGGAAGAATTGTTAAACATTGCTTGGAAGCCGGTGCAAAAGAAGTTTATGTTTTTGATAATACTTGCGACAAATGGAATAAATGTTATGAGAACAGCGGAATCGAAAAAGCAGCAAAAGATGCAGGTGCAAAAGTAGTTCCGGGAAATATCGAAAGTCAATATCGTACTGTTGAAATACAGGAAGCAGAGAAATTGAAAAACCCCAAAGTTCATGAACTGATTTTGGATTCGGATGTTTTTATTAACGTTCCGATTCTTAAAAGTCATAGCTCCACCAAGCTGACCATTGCGATGAAAAATCTGATGGGGATTGTGTGGGACAGAGGATTTTGGCATAGAAACGATCTTAATCAATGTATTGCCGATTTTGCAGCAAAATTTAAACCCGATCTTACTATTGTTGATGCATCTAAAGTTATGAAGCAAAATGGTCCGCGTGGGGTTTCTGTAGAAGATGTGGTTGAGCTTAAATCTATGATAATTTCTACTGATATGGTTGCTGCCGATGCTGCTTCTGCAAAAATATTCGGTTTTGAACCGGAAGATATCGGGCATATACAAATTGCCCATAATATCGGGGTAGGAAATATGGATTTGACCAAATTAAATATTGACAGGATAAAGATGTAATTCCGATGAGGAAATTTGTTGTTCTGAAAAAAATCCGTGTTATAATTTCTCTGATTTTCTTTTTCCTTACAATCGGTCTTTTTTTGGATATCAGCGGATTGTTACCAGAGAAATTTTACGATTCGGTTTTGTACCTTCAATTTTTTCCTTCACTTATAAAATTTGTCAGCATTGGCGGATTGGCTGCCGCCGGATTTATTTTTGTACTTATTTTAACCTTATTTTTCGGAAGAATTTATTGTTCAACAATTTGTCCGCTTGGCACACTTCAGGATATAATTATTTTCTTTTCAAAGAAATTTAAAATCACAAAGAAATTTACAAAGACCAAAACTTATAATTGGCTGAAGTACTCTATTCTTGCCGTTACGATTATTGCATTTTTGTCGGGAAGTGTGTTACTGATAAATTTGCTTGATCCATTTAGTAATTTTGGCAAGATATCTACAAATCTTTTCAGACCGGTTTATGTAGGTTTAAATAATTTTCTTGCTTTGAGTTTGCAAAAATTTGATAGTTATTATTTACATCCTGTTCATTATCGCTCTTTTAATTTGCTTGCGTTTTTTTATTCTGTTTTCTTTTTGGGAGTTATTATTTTGATGTCTCTGAAAAAAGGACGTATATTTTGTAATACGATTTGTCCTGTCGGAGCATTACTTGGTTTAGTTTCAAAGTTTTCCTTTTTCAAGATAATTATTAATAAAGATTTATGCAATTCTTGTCAGAGATGTGTTGTAAGTTGTAAAGCCGGATGTATTGATGTTGTTAAACAAAAAATTAATTTTTCGGAATGTGTGGGATGCCTGAATTGTATTGTATCCTGCCCTTCCAATGGAATAAATTTTTCTTTTTCATCACAAAAGGGAAACAAAAAAGAGAATGAGAAAAAGCCGGATCTTCAAAAAAGGAAATTCCTGAAAAATTCGATGATGTTAACATTGGGTGTTTCGGCTTTACCAATCAATAAAAATGATCTTCAAAATCTTAAATTAACACAAAATCCCGGGCAAAAAAATCATCCTGTTACTCCACCCGGTTCGGTAAGTTTTAAACATTTTACAAAACTTTGTATTGCTTGTCATCTGTGTATAAGTGCTTGTCCTACGCAGGTTTTACAAGCATCATTTTTGGAATATGGCTTTGGCGGGATAATGCAGCCGCGTATGGATTTTCACAACGAATACTGTAACTTTGAATGTACGGTTTGCGGAGAAGTATGCCCGACAGGTGCAATATTACCTCTTGATGCAGAAAAGAAAAAAACAACACAAATAGGCAAAGTTATATTCATTAAACAAAACTGCATTGTCGAAACTGAGGGTACTGATTGTGGTGCTTGTTCAGAGCATTGTCCTACTAAAGCAGTAAAAATGGCGCCTTACAAGGGTTTGTTTTTGCCGGAAGTAAATACCGAAATTTGCATTGGCTGCGGTGCTTGTGAATTTGCTTGTCCTGTCGTACCATATAAAGCAATTTATGTTGACGGAAATCCGGTTCATAAAACAGCCCAAAAACCTGAAGTTAAAAAAATTGATGATGATTTTGATTCGGATGAGGATTTTCCGTTTTAGGGGTTTTACAAGGCTATATCCTATTTTACGTTCTACGTTTTACATTCTACATTCATCAGTATTGAAAAAAAAATTAGAATTTAAAATGATGAATTTAGAATGTAGAAAGGATTAAACAGTAGATAAAATTTTAATTATTATTTTGTAACTAATCAGTATGCAAATTAGCAATAATTCCCAACGAATTTAAGACTCCCAAATTATTTTTAAGCACAGTATCTGTTACAGATCGTAAAACTGCAAATCTAAAAGCTCCATCGGTTGATCTAAATTGTCCTGATATTTTTTGTTTTACTTTTATGTTTCTAATTGCTCGTTCGGAAGCGTTATTATCTGGCGGAACTTCGGGTCGATAAAGAAAAGTGAGCAAATAATCCCGATGCTTTTTTAATCTGTTTTGAAAACAAACAAGTTCCTTTTTTTTATCCGGCAAACCATAGTTTATCAAAAAATCGAGTCTTTTTTCAATTTGTGATCTTCGTAAATTTTGAACATAATAATCCACAGTATCCATTTGTTTTTCTAAAATCAAAGCTAATTGAAAAAGCAATTTACATGCCTGACTCCATTTATGACCATAAAGTTCATTCAAATAATTCATGTCCCTTAATAAATGGGCAACACATACTTGGTGCGATAATGATGGAGTATTAAAATGACTCCTCCAGCAATCGTGGACAAGTACTGCATTCTTAAAACCGTCTTTAAATGTCTCATCAATACTTCGCTGACCTCTATTATCAGTGATTGTAATAAATGTAGCTTCTTCATTTTGCCATGTCCAAGCCCAATGTTTATCGCTATTAACTTTAACTCCTGTTTCATCACTACCAACAGCATATTTTGTATTAGATTGCAACCTCTTTTTTATCAAATCATAAGCAGGTTGTGCTTTTGCCACAAGTTTATCTAAAATATAATGTATGCCTCCTTTACTTATTGGAGCTCTAAATACATCCGTAAAAATTTCCTGCATTCTCTTAAAAGGAATGTATTGTCTTGTATGAAAATAACCGATTAAGCTTTCTATATTATTACCATAACTTGCCGGAGCATTTGCTTCCTGTGGGTATTCACCTTGATTTATATGACCGCATTTGCA
This sequence comes from Bacteroidales bacterium, assembly GCA_030630005.1. Taxonomy (GTDB): domain Bacteria; phylum Bacteroidota; class Bacteroidia; order Bacteroidales; family JAIORY01; genus JAIORY01. The sequence goes on from DAOVNY010000028.1 coordinate 16,993, forward strand.
TTGTTTATTATAAATCTGATGGTTACTAATCAGTGTCAAATTTAGTAAATTCCACATTACAAAAACAAATATATTATTAACCAATAAATATGGTTATCAACAATGTTATTTTAGCTTTGATTTCTATTTTCCAAAATCACATGCTTGTTAACAAAAACCAGTTAATCACGAATGATAACTATTGTTGTAAATCCTTGATATAACCATTGTTTGTGCGTATTTTTGCTTTATCAAAATTAAGCACTTGGATAAGGATAAAATTATATTAGAATTGATAGCCAAAGTTGACTCGCTTATGAAACGAGTGCAACAATTGGAGCATTTTGAAGTAGAGAATAAAAAACTCCGTATAGAAAATACCGACTTAAAACATCGTTTGTCAAAATATGAGCATCCCAAAAACAGCAATAATAGTTCAATACCTCCTTCTAAAGATGAAAATCGTCCTAAGCGAAAAAGTTTAAGGGAGAAGAGTGGACTTAAACCAGGTGGTCAAAAAGGTAGAAAAGGTAATACGTTAAAAATGGTTGAAACCCCCAATTTTACAGAAGAGCATATGCCACTTTATTGCAATTGCTGTGGTGAAAGTCTTGAAAATGTTCCTGCTGAATTCATGGGTAAACGGCAAGTTTCAGATATTCCTAAAATTGAAATTAAAGTAACCGAACATCAGATGTAACTAATCAGTGTGCAAGTTAGCAATAACTTTCAAAGAATTTAAAACATTCTGATCATTTTTTAAAATAGTATCTGTAATAGATCTCAATACAGCAAAAATAAATGCTCCATTTGGTGATTTAAATTGACCCGATATCTTCTGTTTTAC
>DAOVNY010000194.1 GCA_030630005.1 Bacteroidales bacterium
ACAAGGAGTGCAAAGAATATCTTCGTTTTGATACAAAGAATTTCCGCAGATTACACAGACGCGTGGATAAATTAATGAGACAAAATCCTGAAAATATGACATAATAAATATTAAATTTTCAAATTTCAAGCACCAAATTTCAAACAAATTACAATGTTCAAAAATTCAATGACCAAAACAGTTTTAAGCTGTTTGATTATCCATACAGACAAATTTTGATATTTGTAATTTGGAATTTGTTTGTTATTTGTTTTTTGTTATTTGGTGCTTCATTTCAAAATTTGTTTGACTTTATGGACAGATGTTTAATACCATTTCCGTTTTTTTGTTCCAAATTTTAGTCATTTCTAATTTCATTCTATCTTTACAAAAAAATAATTCTGATTAAAAAAAGATTAAGTATCTATGTCCGGTTATCCGATTATCGAAATAAAAAATTTATCTGTCAGCTTTAAAACCGACAATAAGATTCTTACGGCTGTTGATAATGTGAGTTTTTATCTTGAAAAAGGAAAAACACTGGGAATTGTCGGAGAGTCGGGTTCGGGAAAATCTGTTACTTCTTTGTCAATTATGCGGCTTGTTGATTGTCCTCCGGGAAAAATAGAAAACGGAAATATTTTATTTTCTGATGATGGTGAAAAGCAAATAGATCTTTTAAAACTTCCCGAAAAGGAGATGCAAAAATACCGAGGAAATAAAATAGGAATGATCTTTCAGGAGCCTATGACTTCTCTAAATCCTGTTTATAAATGCGGCAAACAAATTTCTGAATCCATACGGCAACATCAAAAAATATCACGGAAAAACGCAAAGCAAAAAAGTATTGAATTACTGAAAGAATTGCAACTCCCGCGCCCCGAAGATATTTACAATTCTTATCCGCATCAGTTGTCGGGCGGACAAAAACAAAGGGTGATGATTGCCATGGCTATTTGTTGCAATCCTTCGGTGCTAATCGCTGACGAGCCTACAACTGCACTTGACGTAACCGTTCAAAAATCCATTCTTAAACTCATCAAAAACCTCCAAAAAAAATATGGAATGAGTGTGATTTTTATCACTCACGATCTTGGTGTTATTGCCGAAATTGCTGATTCGGTGCTTATAATGTATAACGGACAAATTGTTGAACAAGGAAAGGTAAAAGAAATATTTCAGCATCCCAAACACCCATATACAAAGGGTTTGCTGGCTTGCCGCCCACCCATGGATGTTCGACTAAAGAAACTTCCCGTGATAAAAGATTTTCTTGATGAAGAAAATAAAACGTCTATCGAGGGATTTACCAAAAAACTTATAATTTCTGATGAAGAACGCAAAGCAGAACAAATGTCTCTTTTTGAACAATTGCCTCTGTTAAAACTCAGAAATGTTAAAACCTATTTTCCCGTTAAGGCGGGATTATTAGGAAAAATAAAAAGTGTTGTACGTGCTGTTGATGATGTAAGTTTTGATGTTTATCCTTCTGAAACTTTGGGTTTGGTAGGAGAATCGGGTTGTGGAAAAACCACTCTCGGGCGCACTATTTTAAATCTGATAAATGCTTCGGAAGGAGAAATAATCTATAAAGGAAGAAACATTCCCGGGCTTTCTAAAACCGAATTAAAAAAATTAAGAAAAGATATTCAGATAATTTTTCAGGATCCTTACTCTTCGTTAAATCCGCGAATAACTGCCGGTTCGGCTATCATGGAACCACTTCAAACTCATGGTATTTATAAAAACGATAGCGAAAGAAAAGAAAAGGTTTTTGATTTACTGGAAAAAGTCGGTCTTAAAAAAGAACATTTTTATCGTTACCCACACGAATTTTCCGGAGGCGAACGACAGCGAATTTGTATTGCACGCGCTTTATCACTTAATCCTGAATTTGTTATTTGTGATGAATCTGTTTCGGCATTGGATGTTTCGGTACAAGCTCAGGTTTTAAATTTACTTAACGATTTGAAAAAGGAATTTGGATTTACATACATTTTTATTTCCCATGATCTTTCGGTGGTTAAATTTATGTCGGACAGAATGATGGTTATGAAAGACGGGAAAATCCAGGAAATCGGTGATGCTGATGAAATTTATTATAATCCCAAAACAGAATATACAAAGCAACTTATTGATGCTGTGCCAAAGGGGGAGTTTTAGGTTTTTAACTTTAAATATATCTATCAAAGTATTATTAATTTGGCAATGTTAAATTTTATTACGATTTTTGCGTAACGAATAAAACGTAACGAATGTTTCGTTATAAATTATCAAAAGATGAAAACAAATCCATTCCTGACAAAAGGCTATATTTCCCCTGAATACTTTTGCAACAGGGTAAATGAAACAAATAAAATTATTTCAGCAATTAAAAATAGCAGAGATTTAACATTGATTTCCTTAAGAAGAATGGGGAAAACAGGTCTCATACATCATGTATTTCATCAAAATGAGATAAAATCCAACTTTAATTTAATATATTGCGATATTTACCAGGCTACTAATCTGGCAGAAATGACACAAATACTTGGAAGTGCTGTGTTTAACCAACTGGAGAAAACTACTGATAGAATGCTTAAAAAGTTTAAGCGATTTTTTTCTGGAATTGCACCTTCTTTATCAATAAACCCAATTACACTCCAAACTGATATTGATTTTAGAATTGAAAACAAAAAGCAGGCTGAAATGACTATTCAGCAAATTTTTCTAATGATTAACAAGTCCGAAAAGCCTACTGTTCTTGTATTCGATGAATTCCAACAAATTGAAAAATTCCCTGAAAAAAATGTTGAAGCTATTTTAAGAACATATATTCAGCAAATGAATAATGTTCATTTGATTTATTCTGGTAGTAGTAAACATATTTTATCCGCAATGTTTTCTGATAAAGATAGACCGTTTTATCAAAGTACTCAATTAATGGAATTGGGTAAAATTGATAGTAATAGTTATATCAAATTTATTAGGGATAAATTTTTGTTCGTGGATATTAAAATATCTGAGAAGTCCGTTCAAAAAATACTTAGACTAACCCGAAATCACACTTATTATGTTCAATATTTGTGTAATAGATTGTTCGAAACCAATTTAAATGAGATTACTGAAAAAATAATACTCGAAAGATTAACAAGCATTCTTAAAGAAAATGAATCATATTATTATGGTTATCGTAATTTGCTCACGGAACAGCAGTATTTACTTTTAAAAGCCATTGGAAAAGAGGAAGGTGTTAGACAACCTTCTTCAAGAAAATTTACAAATAAACATAAGCTTGGGGCGACAAGTACTATTAATTCAGCAATTAAAAGTTTATTAAACAAAGAGTTGATATTTAAGGAAAACGATACATACAAAGTTTATGATGTTTTTTTCAGTCTATGGCTAAAGCTGTTTAATAAATAAACATATATCTCTGTTTGTTGGAAGATATGAAAATCTAATTTCATAATATTGTAAAACCCGTTTTGCATTTTTTTGTGTTTTTGCAAAAAGTCCTTTGCAAAATGGATAAATTTTTTATTGCCACTCAATTTCTATATCGTTTAACTTCCAATCCATTGAAGAATCTTTCCTACAACATGCCGAAATAAATTTTCCTTTGTAATTAATATCAACACCTGCCATATTTAATATAATGGTTCCCCGGATGCTTGCCTCTGTTTTAGTTTTTGACAAACTAATAATTTCCAGTCTCTCAAATTCATAGAAATAAAAAATACCTGTTTCGTAGCATTTTTTACAGGCTTGTGTTAATTCATAAAAATCCGAATTAGGCAGTACCAACGCAAACATTGCAGGAAAGTTTTTTGATTTGGAGTGGGTGGACCAGGAATTAAAGGTTCTGATTATTTTTCGGTCTAATGACTTGTTACTATTATTATTAAGTTTGATTAATTTTTTCACTTTTTATCCCTTAATAAAAATATTATTTTGGCTTAATTAATTAATAATATGATTATTCCACCCCAAAATGAAATTGTCCAGATAATATCCCAAATGATTGAAAAGAGTAATCGTTTGAAATTGATTGGTTGGTTGGTTTCAAGTTTTATTTCTCCAAACTTCTTTCTTTTAAGAATATCAAGGATTTTAATAAAACCCATAACATAAAACTCTATTGAAAAATTGAGACGGTCTTGTGCATATTTAATATCAACATTTTGGAAAGTAGAAATTGTTATCATACCGCAAAAATAGGCAACCATTCTTATCATAAGGGGTATCCAAAACATTAACCCGATAACTGACCAAATCAATAATATCACGACTGTAATAAATACCCTTATTGTATATATTAGTTTATCTACCATCAGTTATTATTTATTTCTTGCCTTAATTAAATAATCAAGATATTTTGGATTATTAG
>DAOVNY010000031.1 GCA_030630005.1 Bacteroidales bacterium
AAGTTTTTATAAAACTATAAATCCGCAAGCGGATTCCATTTGGACACTAATTTCACTTATTAACACTAATTTTATATCACCAAAATAGATGAACGATTTTCTGTCTAATGCACTCATTACATTACACTAATAAAAATCCTTACGGATTTATGGTATTGTTGTTTTTATTATTAATAACGAAAGTAATGAGATTATTCAGGGAGAGGAGATTGGGGTTGTTGGGTAGAGATTGATACTATGTTTTAAGTGATTTAATAAAGAAAATCATTATAAGGATACCTTTTCACATGCACTTTCCTTACCTCTTTATAAAGCCTATCCTTCAATTCCTGAAAGTTTTGTTTTTTGGTAGCTGAAATAAAAATACACGGAGAATCAATTTTTGCCATCCATGTATTTTTAAACTGCTCTAAATTTAGATTTTCTTTTGTTGCCGGAGTAAGATCGTCTTCCTCTTTTTCTATAAAAGTGTAAGCATCAATTTTATTAAAAATAATTATTGTAGGCTTGCCAATTACTTTAATATCAGCCAAAGTTTGATTAACTATATTGATTTGCTCTTCGAAATCGGGATGCGAAATATCTACAATATGTAAAAGCACATCTGCTTCTCTTACCTCGTCGAGAGTGGATTTAAAGGATTCGATAATTCCTGTTGGCAATTTTCTGATAAAACCGACAGTATCGGAAAGAAGGAATGGAAGATTTTCAATTACAACTTTTCTAACTGTAGTGTCGAGGGTTACAAAAAGTTTGTTCTCCGCAAATATTTGTGATTTACTGAGAATATTCATCAGCGTTGATTTTCCAACATTTGTATATCCAACTAATGCCACTCTGATAAGGCTTTTACGGTTTTTCCTTTGAGTGATCATTTGTTTATCTATCTGAATGAGTTTCGTTTTCAGTAAAGAAATTCTATCACGTATAATACGACGGTCGGTTTCGATCTCGGTTTCACCGGGACCTCTTAATCCAATACCACCACGCTGACGTTCTAAGTGAGTCCAAAGACCTGCTAATCTTGGTAAAAGATACTCGTATTGTGCAAGTTCGACTTGTGTTTTTGCATGTGCAGTGCGGGCGCGACCGGCAAATATATCAAGTATCAGGTTTGTACGGTCAAGTATTTTGCAATCAAGAGTTTTTTCAATATTCCTTAATTGTGATGGGGAAAGCTCATCATCAAAAACTGCCAGATCAATTTTATTTTCCATGACATACTGTTTGATCTCATCTAATTTTCCTGTACCAACAAACGTACGATTATTTGGTGTTTCAATGTATTGAGTAAAACGTTTTAAGGTTGTTCCACCGGCTGTTTCGACTAAAAACTCAAGTTCATCCAAATATTCCTTAATTCTATCTTTATCCTGTTTCCTTGATATTAATCCTATTAAAATAGCTCTTTCTTTCTGCTGCGAAATATCTGTCATCAAATGTTTTATATGTTTTTAAATTTTCTGCAAATTTAGTAATTTATTGAATTGTTTATATAATTAAAATTATCCTTAAAATAAATGGTTCGATTGTTATTTTAGTGGAAATATGTAAATGTGTGAATGATTAAATGCGTAAATGATTAATTTTTAAAAAAAACTTGCATTATGAACATATGTTCATTATCTTTGCAGCGAAATATTTTTTAAAAAACTCTAAATTATTAATCATTATAAAAAAAGGAGGTAATTATGCCAAGAGGTGATAAAACAGGACCGGAAGGATTTGGTCCAATGACAGGAAGACAAATGGGATATTGCGCAGGTTACGATCGTCCCGGATTTGAAAATTCTTCAAGAGGTTTTGGTCGTGGTCGTGGATTTGGAAGAGGATTTGGAGGAGGAATGGGAAATCGTTATGGTCGTAGCAACAGATATTATTCTGAAGGTGCAATCCCAAATGTTTCAGAAAAAACATTGCTCGAAAACGAAGTTAAAATTCTTAAAGAGCAATTACAGTCAATGGAAAAGCAACTTTCTGAACTCAAAAAGAATGATTAGGAATAGTAAAACAGGCTGAAAAAATGCCTGTTTTATTTTTTATTAAAAACAAATTATTTATTAGTTCGTTAAATTAACTGACAATAAAGAAAGGAGATATTATGAATAATAATGAGACAAGCAGAAATTCAGGAAGCGGAAGAGGTTTGGGACGTGGAGGTGGTCGAGGACGAAATAAAGGCGGTGCTTTTGGCACAGGCGGTTTTTGTGTTTGTGCTAAATGTGGTACTAAAGTCCCTCATCAACAAGGTGTAAAATGCACAACATTAAAATGCCCCGAATGTGGAAAAACAATGATAAGAGAAGAATTACTTAATAAAAAATAAATAAATATGAAAAAACTATTTGCCGTACCAACAATTAACGAAAAATTATGTGCTCATTTCGGGCATTGTGAAAAATTTGCAATTGTAGAAACTGATGATCAAAACATTACAAAAATTGATTATCATACACCTCCTGTGCATGAACCCGGATCGTATCCTAAATTTTTGGCTGATAACGGAGTAAGCACAATTATTTCGGGAGGAATGGGAACGAAAGCACAGCATCTTTTTGCCCAAAATAACATTGAGGTTTTTATGGGAATAGATGCTGAAGACCCAAAAGTTTTGGTTGAGAAATATTTGAATGACCAACTTGAAAACGGTAAAAATCTTTGTGATCATTAAATAAAATGAAAATAGCAATTGCAAGTGGGAAAGGCGGTACCGGTAAAACTACTTTAGCAACAAACCTTGCCTCTTATCTCGCAGAGACACAAAAAGTTGTTTTAAGTGATCTTGATGTGGAAGAACCCAATTCCGGCTTATTTATTAAAGGAAATTTAATCCATAAAGAGGATAAATATAAAATGATCCCCGAATGGATTGAAGATAAATGTACTTTATGCGGAATATGCCAGAAAGTATGTAATTTTCATGCTGTGATACAATTAGGACCTCAAATATTGGTGTTTCCCGAATTGTGCCATGCTTGCTTTGCGTGCTCGGAATTATGTCCCACAAATGCTTTACCGATGATACCAAAGAAAATGGGTGTATTAAAACATTTTCAAATTAATAATCTGTCATTTGTTGAAAGCAGGCTTGATATTGGTGAGGAACAGGCTGTTCCATTAATTTCGCAAACTCAAAAATATATTGATGAGCATTTTTCGGAAGATGTAATAAAATTATTTGATGCACCTCCCGGAACTTCTTGTCCGGTTATTGAGGCAACTAAAGATGCTGATTTTGTAATTCTAATTACTGAACCGACTCCTTTTGGATTACACGATATGAAACTCGCAGTTGATACAATGAAAGAACTGAAAAAAGATTGTGCTGTTGTTGTAAATCGTTTTGGCATCGGCAATGATGATGTGTTGGATTATTGTGAAAAAGAAAATATTCCGATTCTTGCTAAAATTCCTAATGACCGTAATGTTGCAGAATTATATTCACGAGGTGAATTAGTTTATCAAAAGATACCGGAAGTAAAACAGCAACTAGAAAATGTTAAGGATTACATTCTGAAATTAGAAGAAGGGGGCAGAAAATGAAAGAAATCGTAATTATCTCAGGAAAAGGAGGAACAGGAAAAACTTCAATTACTGCATCTTATGCATACCTTGGCGGGAAGAATATTGTTGTAGCTGATTGTGATGTCGATGCTGCTGATATGCACCTTTTGATGAAACCGGATTTTAAAATATCAGAGGATTTTTATAGTGGCGAACTTGCCAAAATTGATCAGGATAAATGTATTAGTTGTGGTAAATGTGCCGATGTTTGCCGTTTCGATGCTATTCCGATAATAAATAACCAATATATTGTTGACCCTTTAAATTGCGAAGGTTGTGGATATTGTGCCCGTGTTTGCCCGACAGATGCAATAACAAACGAAAGTTTGAATGTTGGCAAAAGTTATATTTCAACTACGAAAGTTGGCAGCACAATGGCACATGCCAAACTTGGCATTGGAGCAGACAATTCAGGAAAACTGGTTGCTAAAGTTAAAAATGAAGCTAAAAAAATTGCCGAAGAAAATAAAAAAGATTTTATTGTAGTTGATGGTTCTCCTGGAATTGGATGTCCGGTTGTATCATCGCTTTCCGGAGCAAATTTTGTAGTTTTGGTAACCGAGCCAAGTGTTTCGGGTTTGCACGATTTAAAAAGAGTTTATGAGTTAGTAAAGAAATTCAAGATAAAGGCGGGATGTATTATTAATAAATTTGACATCAATAAAAAAGTAACTAAAGAAATTAAAGAATTTCTTGACAAGGAAAATATTGTTCATCTAATAAATTTGCCTTATGATGAAAATTTTACAAAAGCAATGACTATCGGGCAAACTATTGTTGAGTACGATCAGAACGAATTGAGTAAATTGGTTGCAAGTAGTTGGGAGAAAGTAAAAGAACTGGTGAGTTGATGGAATATTGGAATATTAGAAAGAAAAAATATTAATAAAAAAAACAGAAAAATGAAAATAGCATTTACAACAAAAGGAACAGAATGGGATTCGATGATGGATCCACGTTTTGGGAGAACCGAATTCATATTAATTTATGATGAAGAAAAAGACGAACTTACAAATTTTGATAATCAGGCAATAGAGGGTGAAGCTCATGGAGCAGGACCAAAAACTGCACAAAAATTATTTGAACTAAATCCTGATGTATTAATTACAGGAAATGGTCCAGGTGGAAATGCCGCCACAGTTCTTGAAAAAGCTGGAATGAAAATTTATATCGGCGCAGGAGATATGTCTGCAAAAGAAGCATATAATACTTTTAAAAATAATAAATTAAAAAAATTCTAATCATGAAAAAATATGATGTAATAATAATTGGTGCCGGTCCTGCCGGAATCATAACAGGTGTAACTGCAAAAAAAAGGCATCCAGAAAAATCAATGTTAATATTTAAGGAGGAAGATAAAGGATTGGTTCCATGCGGAATCCCTTATATTTTTTATAAACTTGATTCAGTTGAAAAAAATGTAATGGGACCAAAACCATTTGTTGATTTAGGCGGAGAGGTACAAACAGATAGTGTTGTTGATGTTGATCTTTCAAATAAATCATTAATTACAAAGTCGGGAAAAGAATACAGTTTCGAAAAATTAGTTTTTGCAACAGGCTCTAAAGTTATTGTTCCTGATTTTATTCCGGGCTACAATCTTGAAAATGTTTTTTATATAAAAAAGAGTTACAATTATATTAAAAACATACTTGAAAAATTAAAAACTAAAAAAAATATTGTAGTTATTGGTGGTGGTTTTATTGGTGCTGAGGTTGCAGAACAACTTTCTTTGCATCCCGGAAATAATGTAACATTAATTGAAAGCGAGCAATTTTGTTTCTCCAAAGCATTTTCAAAAGAACTTAGTCAAATTGCTACTGAAGCTCTTGCAGGAACTGATGTTAAGATACACACATCTGTGCGGGTTGAAAAAATAATAGGAAATGACGGAACCGTTTCATCTGTTTTATTAAATACCGGTAAAGAGATTGAGTGTGATGCAGTAATTATGGCTATCGGCTACAAACCGAATACGGATTTGGCAAAAAATGCCGGATTGGAAGTAAATGAAGTCGGAGCAATAATAGTAGATAATTTTGAACGCACAAAAGTAAAAGATATATGTGCTGTTGGAGATTGTTCTCAAACAATTGGTTTTTTAACCGGACGAACTGATTATGTTATGCTGGCATCTACGGCAACTGCCGAAGCTCGTGTGCTTGGTCATAATCTTTTTGGCATTAAAATCAGGAAAACTTTTACAGGAACTCTTGCAGTATTTTCGACTGAGATAAACAATATAGCAATGGCTGCCGCCGGTGTTAACGACAGTAATGCAACAGAAGCAAACGTTCAAATTATTTCCGGAAAGTTTAGTGATTTTGATACCCATCCCGGAGTTTTTGAAAATACATCACCACTTACAATTAAGCTTTATGCTTCTCCTTGCGACGGTTCTATTCTTGGAGGTGAAGCTTGGGGTGGAAAATCAGTAGGTGAAATAATAAATACAATCAGTTTGGCAATTCAAAAAGGAGTAACAGTTTATGAGTTAATATCTTTTCAGGTAGGGACTCATCCTTTATTAACAAGTGCTCCTACAAAATCTGTTTTAATTAAAGCAGCCGAGCAAATAGTAACTCAAATAGGAAAATAATAAAATATGAAAGCAGCATTTGCAACTGAATGGAACAAAGGTGAAAGCAGAAATCATTTGAATTTTAAAAATCTTTAATATGAAGCTCGAACATATTGCATTGACAATTTCAGATATTGATGAAATTAAGAATTTTTATATTGATATTCTTGAAATGAAAGAACTGAAGAACTTTGTTTTAAAAAGTGAATTAGCACAAAAAATATTTAATATCAATAAAGATACTTCTGCTTTCTTTTTGCAAAAAGATGATTTGTTTTTGGAAATATTTTTATGCGATGAAAAGTTAAAACAAGGATTTAATCATATTTGTATTTCTGCAAAAGACAGAGAAAAACTTGTTAAGAAATCAGAAGTTCAAAATTATAAATGTATAAGAATTGAAAGAGAATTCTCTGATTTGATATTTATTAAAGATAAGAGTGGTAATATTTTCGAGGTCAAGGAAATATAATTGGTTCTATCATTATTTTAATGGATGAATCGAAATAATCAAATATAATTGACTAAGGAAAACTGGAAGAATGGAATAATGGAATGTTGCAGCAACACATCGCCAATCATCTAATATTCCATTATTCCAATCATCCAAACTGAAATATATCAAATTAATTAAAATTATATATTTTTATTAAATTAGTAGTAGTACCAAATAATATCACAATGCCTAAAACAGAACCTTTTGATAATCACTTAGAGGAATACGAAAAATGGTTTGTGGATAATCATTTCGTTTTCCAATCGGAATTAAATGCCATTAAAAAAACAATTCCTTATGAAAAAAAGGGGATTGAAATTGGAATAGGAAGTGGGATTTTTGCTAAACCCCTTGGAATAAAAACGGGAATTGAACCCTCAAAAACAATGCGGAAAAAAGCAAAAACAAGAAAGATTAATGTTGTTGATGCTGTTGCAGAAAATTTGCCATATCCCGACTCAAGCATAGACTTTGCATTAATGGTTACAACTATCTGTTTTTTGGATGATATTTATAAATCTTTTTATGAAGTAAATAGAATTTTAAGCACAAATGGTTATTTTATTATTGGTTTTGTGGATAAAAACAGTCCTTTGGGAAAAACATATTCGGAGCATAAAGATGAAAGCATTTTCTATAAAAATGCTACATTTTATTCAACAACAGAACTATTGGGAATATTAAAAAATACAGGATTTGAAATTAAAAATATTTATCAAACTGTTTTTGGAAATTTAAATGAAATAAATAAAGTTCAGGAAGTAAAAACCGATTATGGAGAAGGCAGTTTTGTGGTAGTAAAAGCAAAATTAAAATTAAAGTTATGAAATTATCAGTTTTAACTGAAAATACAGCATCGGGTTATTATACAGCTGAGCATGGATTATCATATTTTATTGAATATGAAAATAAAAACACTCTCTTTGATACCGGACATACCGATGTCTTTTTAAGAAATGCTAAAAAGTTAAATATAGATGTTGATACAGCCGAAACAGTTGTTCTTAGTCATGGGCATTGGGACCATGGGAATGGACTAAAATATCTGGCAAACAAAAAATTAATATGTCATCCTAAGTGTTTTATTAAAAGGTATAGAAAAAATGAAAATTATAATATTGGACTTGATTTGAGCTATGCCGAGTTGAAAAAAAAATTTGAAATTTTAGTATCACAAGAACCATATTATCTATCTGAAAATACAATTTTTTTAGGCGAAATACCCAGAATAAATTCCTTTGAAGCTCAAACAACAACCTTCGTTGATGAAAACAGAAATGATGATTTTATCATAGATGACTCGGCACTTGCTATAATTTTAAAGGACGAATTGGTTGTGGTTTCAGGATGTGCACATTCAGGTATTTGCAATATTATTGAATATGCTAAAAAAATTACAGGATTGAAAAAAGTAAAAGCTGTTATTGGTGGTTTTCATCTAATGGAAAATAATAATCAGACAAAAAAAACAATTGAATATTTTAAGGAACAAAATATCTCACAAATTTTTCCTTCTCATTGCACAAAATTTCCTGCATTAGTAGCTTTTTACAATGAGTTTAAAATAAAACAAATAACAACAGGAATGGTTATTAGTTTTTGAAATAGTAACGGGAGATATAAATATTTTGGATTTTAAATTTATGATTTTAGAATTATGGAACAAATAAAAGAATGTAAATGGTATCAGGTTTGCCCTATGAAATTCTTTTATGAAAAAGGCAAATTAGATAAAAAATGGATTGACGATTATTGTCATGGAAATTGGCAGGATTGTGTTCGTTTTTATAAAGAAGAAAATGGGATTTATCATCCTGACAATATGTTGCCAAATGGGAAAATTGATGAACGATTATAAGCAAAATAAAGAACCTCTGGAATTTTTATTATCAAAATATAAATTCGAAACAAATAAAATTGAAAATATTAGCACGGGACTAAGATATACTGCTGTGCTTTTAAAAAACGGCAACATCGGAGTTTGTGCAAATTTAGGTCATAAAATTAATCCGGCAATAAACAATTATTCAAACATTGACCTTGAAAATTTCTCACATCGCATTGTCTTAAATGCCTATTTTAACGCTTTGCTTAATTATTCGCATAGTTCAAATAGTGATGTTGATATTTTTCAAGCCATTGATTTTAAAAACTATAAAAAAGTTGTAATGCTCGGTTTTATAAAACCTGTTGTAAATAAATTTCATGAATTGAATATTCCAATTAGCATTTTTGATTTTCAGAAAGAAGACCCTGTTTTAACTCCAATATCTGTACAAAAAAAACTTTTAAAAGAAGCTGATGCAGTAATTTTAACTTCAACATCAATTTTTAATAAATCCTTTTTAGACTCCATAAATGCAACAAATAATAATTGTGATATTTTTATGATTGGTCCTTCTTCAATTATGACTCCGGAAATTTTGGAATACAAGAATATTAAAATGATTTTTGGTGCTACTTTTGACAAATCAGATGACAGAGTATTAAAAATTATCCGAGAAGACGGAGGAACAAGAAAATTTTTAAAATTTGAAAATAAAGGTATTTTAAAATGATATTAGAAATTAGAAATTTGGCTTTCCTCCGAATTTCTAACTTCTAATTTCTACATCTTGAGCTTACAAAATATATTAACAAAAAAATATGAAAACATTTTTAGATTGTTTGCCGTGTATGATGAGCCAGGCGTTGCGTGCCGGAAGAATGGCAACTAATGATGAGAAAATAATAAAAGAATTACTCGATAGTATTGGAGCTATGATAAAGGATATTCCTTTGGAAAATACACCTCCACAAACCGGTGATGTTATTTATAAAAAAGTGCGTGAGATAACCGGAGTGATTGATCCCTACAAAAAAATTAAAGAAGAAAATATCCAAGAAGCATTATTATTATATCCCGAATTAAAAGAAATTATCAGAAAATCAGATAATAAATTACTAACAGCTATTCGTATTGCTATTGCCGGTAATGTTATTGATTTTGGTGTTGGTAAGGAATTTAATATTGCTGAAGATATAAAAAAAGCCCTGCAACAAGACTTTGGTATTTTGGATTTTAATGAATTTGTGAAACATCTTGAAAAAGCAAATAACATTCTTTACCTTGGAGATAATGCAGGAGAATCGGTTTTTGATAAGTTATTAATTGAAAAACTAAATAAGCCTGTAACTTACGTTGTACGCAATATTCCGGTGATTAACGATGCAACTTATGAAGATGCTGTTGCTTCGGGAATTGATAAAGTTGCTGAAATTATTTCCTCAGGAAGCTCGGCTCCGGCAGTTATCCCGGAATTATGTAATAATGACTTTATGGAAAGGTTTAATACTGCTGACATGGTTATCAGTAAAGGACAAGGAAATTATGAAGGGCTTTCAAATGTTAAGCGTTCGGTATTTTTTCTTCTGAAAGCAAAATGCCATGTTATTGCAAATGATTTGAAAGTTAAAGAAAATGATATAATTTTGAAGGGAATTAATTTTTGAAGAAATGAAAACTAAAATCGGAATTATTATTTGTAATCGTTACCACACTTGCACGGGAGGTAAATGCTTTAGGGCTATGCAAAACAGAGAAGGTGCTTTTAGTATTTACAAAAAAGATGATGAATTGGAATTGGCAGGATATACTACCTGCGGAGGATGCCCGGGAGGAAATGTTGAATATACTCCAGAAGAAATGGTAAAAAACGGAGCACAGGTTATTCATTTCGCAACCGGCTTGGTTGTTGGATACCCGCCTTGTAAAAATATAAGCCATTTTAAAAAATATATTGAAGAAAGATATAAAGTAAAAGTAGTTGTCGGAACTCACCCAATTCCTCAAAAATATTATGATGTTCATACTAAATTAGGCACATGGGATTCGCCAAAATGGAAAGAGTTTATTCAACCTACATTAGCTGACGAAAAAATACGTTTGGCTTATAATTAAAAGCAGGCAGTCTGAAGACTTAAATCGTAAATCATAAATTGTAAATTGTAAATCATGTACAAATATTTATTCGGACCTGTACCATCAAGACGCCTCGGAATGTCGCTCGGAATTGACCTTGTTCCACACAAAGTGTGTTCACTAAATTGCATTTACTGCGAGTGTGGTCACACAACAAATTTAACAACCGAAAGAAAAGAATATGTTCCTTACGATAAGGTGATTGAGGAGTTAAAACATTTTATGAGTAATAATCCTGCACCCGATTATATTACTTTTTCAGGATCGGGAGAACCAACCCTTAATTCCCGAATTGGAGATGTGATAGATTTTATAAAACAAAATTATCCTGATATTTCTCTTGCTTTACTTACAAACGGAACTTTATTAAACAACAAAGAAGTAAGAAAGGAAATCATAAAAACTGATGTCGTACTTCCATCTTTGGATGCAGCATCAGATATTGCGTATAGAAAAATTAACAGACCTTTTCATTCTTTAGATTTATCTGATTATATAAATGGTTTGGTAGAATTCAGGAAAGAATACAATGGAAAAATATGGTTAGAAGTTCTTATAATCCCCGACTATAATAATGATAAGGAAAATTTACAATTACTGAAAGAAGCATTTTTAAAAATTAAGCCGGAAAGTATTCAATTAAACTCTCTTGACAGACCGGGAGTAATTGGTGGACTAAAACCAATGAGCCGACAAGAATTGCAGGAAATTGTAAATTTTTGGGAATTGGATAATGTTGAAATTATTGCAGCCGCTCCCGAACGAAAAGATATTAAATCATATCGTTCGGATACCGAATCGGCTATTTTAGAAACAATTTTCAGGAGACCATGCACTCTTGACGATCTTATGAAAATTCTCGGATTGCACATCAACGAAATAAATAAATATCTTGATGTTTTAGAAGCAGATGATAAAATTGAACCTATCAGACAAGAACGAGGCGTGTTTTATCAAATTAAAAAGAAAAATACTCAATTTTAGTAATCCCTTTAGAGATACATATTTATAGCAAATAAAAAATTGAGGGAATCAATCTTTTATTTGCTTTGTTTACGGGCAGCAATCACAACATTATTAAAATATATTGCAAATGGTCTGTAAGCTAAATGTGACCACTTAGAAAACGGAACTTCTATCATCAGCATTGGGAAAAGCACCATTAAATGAAAAACATACATGTAATATGTTGGATATGGCATTCCATAAATTCTAAATATATGAACTAATATTCCTGTTATTGTAGTTAAGAATAATAAAACCAGGAAAGTCCAATCCGTAACGTGGGAGTGTTTACTTTTTTCCGATTTTTTTCTAATTCGTTCAATAAAGAAATATACTATCCCAATTGTTAATCCGATTGTGGCGTAATAACCTAATAATCGTTGAGGATGCCACCATTCATAAATATTATCAGTTTGGAACCAACCGAGAAATACCATAATCATTATTAACATAATAACATAACTTGTCATTAAAAACCAATGAATTATCCAATAAGTACTGAACGTATATTTTTTACCGGTTAATTCTGTATCGCATTTAGAAAACTGTAATTGAGTAGCAAAATGAACAATAAGAGCCCAAAACTCTGTAAAATATAATTTTAGAGGGATCTTTATACTTTTATCATTTCTTACGATTTTTAAATACATGTTAAAGATGTTGGAAAGCAAGAAAAAGGATAGTAAACCAGCCATTATCCAGTCGCCTATTTCTACAATTTTCCAAGGTGCAAAAGTATTGAGTTTAACTCCGCCATCGTCAGTTAATTCGGTTGTCATTGGTCCGTGAAAAAATATGAACAGTACAAGGATAAAAGCAGCAAGAAAAATAATTGCACCGAATTCCCAGATTTTTGATGTATATAATTTGCTTGCCAAGCCTGTCCAGTCATATTTTGCAGTAAGGTATCGCCTTAATGTCATCATTAATTCACCGGGATCGGTTTGTTGCGGACATGTTTCGCTACATTCACCACAATAGTAGCATAACCATGGATCAACAGAAGATTGCAATTCGTCTTCTAATCCTAAAACACTTAATCGTATCATTTTCCTGGGAAATGAATTATCTTCATCAGATAAAGAACAAACTGCTGTACAAGTACCACAATTATAGCATGCATTCAAATCTAATGCACCGTATTCTTTTAATTCTTTTGCAAAATCAGGATTTATTTTTGCCATCTTATTTCTTATTCTTTAATTTATAATAATAATATTCATCATCATCATCTATTTCGCCTGCTACAACAAAACCATACTTTATTAATGTCATTAGATTATATGTAATAACATCAATATCCGATTCGATTTCTCTCGCTATTTCAGGAATAGTTTTCTGACCTGCTTCGAGGGATTTTAATATTTCTCTTTTTAGTTTATTAAACGCTTTAATATTATTCCTGACTTGTTCGGAAACTTTGCGTTTTTCTTTCATTACATCAATAGTTTTACTCATTGTCGGTAAAATTTTATAGTTCTACTATTATTTTTTGTAAATGCTTATATGCTATTTAAAATAGATTTATCATTTAAGCATTTAAGCATTTTAGCATTTTAGCATTCTATCATTTAATCAATCAAAGCCTCTATCATGCTTTCAATTTCAACATCGGTATATCCAATCAGTTGAATAGAATTAGAAGGACATACCGGCAGACAAATACCACATCCTTTACAATTAGCTTCATTAACAACCGCAATTGTTTTACCATCATACTCTTTTTTTACAATTGCATTATAAGGACAAACATCGGTACACTTATCACACCAATTACATGATGATTTATCAATTTGTGCGAGTGTTGGTTCTAATTCGATTTCACCTTTACTTATCAAAGAATTAACTTTTGCACCGGCAGATAATGCCGATTTAACAGATTCGGTGATATTTAAAGGAGCCTGACACGCTCCGGCAATAAGCACTCCGTCAATTACTGTTTCAACAGGCCGGAGTTTGGGATGAATTTCATTATAAAATTTATCTCTTCCTATCGGCACTTTCAAAATATTATTAATTGAATTGTTTTCCCGTGGCACCATACCTGTAACTAACACAACAAGATCAGCATTAACTTCTAATTCTTTATCAGCAGTTAATATATCTTTAATTTTTACGACAGTTTGTCCTTTTTCGTGATATACTTCCGTGGGCGAATCTTCAAAAGATTGTAAAAATATATCACCTTGTTTGGACGATTTATTATACAAAATTTCTTGTTTCCCGTAAGTTCGTACTCCCCTGGTGAAATGGAAGTTGTTAATTCCCTTGTATTTTTCTTTTACCATTATTGCTGTATGAATTGCCGATGTGCAGCAATATCGCGAACAATATTTATTTTCACCGTCAACCTGACGACTACCTACGCAATAGACATAAGCAATATTTTTTATTTTTTTGCCATGATAAGTTAACTCATCTTCATTTAAATCAATCAATCGTTTTAGTTGTTGAAGAGTAATTACATTATCAATTTCTTTATATCCGAATTCACCTTTTTGTGGCTCATACGGACTGGCACCGGTTGTTAATAAAACTGCTCCGACATTGATATTGAGAATTTCTTCTTTTTGTTCGAGGTCAATATCAGGACAAATTTTCACACATTCACCGCATTTATTACAACGGTCAAAGTCAATTGCAGGAATTTCAGGAAATTCACTCGGATAGTTTTTATAAATAGCTTTTTGTTTTGTTAAACCAAAATTAAACGGGTCATCAAATTCGACCGGGCATACATCTACAGCTTTTTTAAATTTTTCCAAATCTAATACACAGCCTGATTTTACATGTCTTGGTTTTATTTTTATTTTAATATCAAAGTCTCCTACACTTCCTGATTTTGAATCAATATCAGCACCGGTAAAAAGAGTAATATTTTTTGTTTTTATTATTTTATTATAAAGACGGGAAACGACTTCTCGTCCGGTTTCATTTGTAGTAAACAATTCATTCCATTGTGAAGCTCTTCCACCAACAAAATACTCTCTTTCGATTAAAAATACTTCGGTACCCATTTCGGCAAGTTCGATTGCTGCACGCATTCCGGCAATTCCAGCACCAACAACAAGAACCGCATTCTTCGAAGGAATTGATATTGGAGTTAATGCCTGTGAATGTTTAGCTCTTTCGATACCTGCTCGTACAAGTTTTATTGCTTTTTCCGTTGCTCCGGGTTTATTATCGGAATGTGCCCATGAGCATTGTTCCCGAATATTAACCTGAATATAATTATATGGATTTAATCCTGCTCTTTGAGCAACATTTCTAAAAGTATTTAAATGTAGTTTTGGTGAACATGAAGCAACAACAATCCCGTCAAGATTTTGCTCCTTAATATCATCAACTATTTCATTTTGAGCTGAATCGGAACAAGCAAACATTGTTGTTTTTGAAAGAATAACATCATTTTCTTTGCCAGCAATTTCTTTTACTTTTTCAACATCAACATAATCAGATATATTTGAACCGCAATGACAAACATATACACCTATTCTATTTTTCATTTTTTACCTCCTTTCAAATAACCGGCAGCTTCGGCTGAGGCTGCACCTGCTGATAATATTGAGTCGGGAATATCCATAGGTCCTGATGAGGTACCTGCAACAAACACACCGTCAATATTTGTTTTTGCCGGACTTGATAATTCATCTACTTGTTTAACATAATCAAAATCATCTTGTTCTATCTTAGTATTTTTGAACATAGTAGAAAAATCGGTATTTGGTAAAATACCTACCGAAAGAACAACAAGATCATGTTCTGCTTCTTTAACTTTTCCTTCCTGAATATCTTCGTATCGCACGATCAGATTTCCATTTTCTTTTTCTTTAATCAATCCAACTTTTCCTTTAATAAATTCAATACCCATACCTTTTCCTTGCTGATAAAATTCGCAAAAACCTTTACCAAATGCCCGGATGTGGATATAATAAATTGTTACATCTGCCATTGGTAATGCACCCATTAGGAGTTGAGCCTGCTTGGTAGAATACATACAACATACCTGTGAACAAATCGGGTTTCCAATTGTTTCGTCACGCGAACCTACACATAAAATATAAGCAATGTTGTCAGGCATTTTTCCGTCTTTAGGACGAAGCACATTATTGAAAGGGCGGGTAGGAACTAATTGCCTTTCCATTTGCATAGCGGTAACAACATTTTGAAATTTACCAAATCCATATCTTGGAATAAGTGTCGGGTCGAAAAGATTAAATCCTGTTGCAATAATTACGGTTTTAATCTTAATAGTACTTCTTTTTTCTTCCTGAGTAAAATCAATTGCATCGGCAGGACAAACTTTTTCGCATAATCCGCAAAGACTGCAATTTTCAATATCTATTGCTGCAATTCGCGGATTGGCAATACTGAATGGTATATAAATAGCTTTTCTACCTACCATATCCCATTGATACTGATCATCTACAACTACAGGACATTTTTCTTCACATATCTGACAACCTGTACAATCATCCGTAACATATCTTGGTTTTTCAACAAGAGTAGCTGAAAAATCATTTTCAGAATGTTTTTCAATATCCTCAATTACAGTATTAGTATAAATTGAGATGTTCGGATGCCTCGCCGTTTCCGAAACTTTTGGTGTTGTGATACATGCACCACAGTCGAGTGTTGGGAAAACTTTGCTGAGATGAATCATTTTCCCGCCTATCGAAAGGTCTTTTTCTACAAGTAATACTTTGTAGCCGATGTTAGCAAGGTTTAACGCTGCTTCTTCACCAGCTATACCTCCACCAATTGCAAGAACATCAAATTCGTTTGGTTGTGTCATATTTTATAATAATTAATTCTTTTGCTTTTTGATAACCAAGTTAGTGTATGACTATAAGGCTAAATAATTTTTAATATTTATTTAGAATTCCAGACTTTATAAACGGACTCTAGTTTGATAGAGCATTAACAAAATTCTTCATGTGTTTAACAAAAGGCTCGGAACAAACAGAACATATTGCTGCCATTTTTAATTTGGCAGGGTCTATCCCTTTTTCTTTCATTAAATCATGTGTTCGTTGAACTACTTCTCCGGTTCTTTCCGTACAAGTTTCACTAAACGAGCAATCGGTTCCGTCTGCAGCAATAAATACTTCATCCAAA
Source organism: Bacteroidales bacterium (assembly GCA_030630005.1). Lineage (GTDB taxonomy): Bacteria > Bacteroidota > Bacteroidia > Bacteroidales > JAIORY01 > JAIORY01. The sequence goes on from DAOVNY010000031.1 coordinate 16,726, forward strand.
CCTTTCTCAAATGCACGTAATATCCACCTTGATTTGATGGCACTCGAACATGGCACATTGA
>DAOVNY010000123.1 GCA_030630005.1 Bacteroidales bacterium
TTTGATTTTTAGCAAAGTTATCCAGCAAATCAAATCAAAAAATCAAAGAACGTCTTGTATATATTGTTATTATTTACTTTTGAAAGATTAAATAAACTTTAACGCATCACTACTAATTTATGATTTATGATTTTGTTGGAATCTAAAATAAAAAATACACTCCAACTCTAAAAATAGGACTTGTATAAGGGTAATATAAACTTTCGTTGATATTGAAAAGCATTGTCAGATTAGAAAATATATTCTTCCCAATCCACTGCCGGTAACCTCCGCCAATCAGAATACCATCAGCTGTTACTTCTTCTTTATTACCCGAACTCCAATCCATATAATCATATTTTAACATCTGATATTCGGCATGAGCAAAAAAATCCCGGTAAACATAATACCTCGTAAAAATACTTCCTCCAATAATATCACTTTCATAAGTAGGAACATAACGGGAATCTTTATAATATTGATAAGAAAATCCTACGCCGGCAGTTAGTTTATCTGTTATTTTATATCCAATCTCAGGCGACAATTCAATAACTGTAATAGTTCCAAACTGAAATCCAAAACCACTTCCCACGACAATTCTTTTTGGAACATATTTTTTCTCAACCTCTTGGCTTTGCAGAGAATTACTAAAACCAAAAATCAGAAATAATCCGATAAGAATAGATATAATTTTCTTGTTTTTCTTCATAAAATAAATTTTGAATTTTATTTCAAACTCCTATGGTTTTATGGAATTTTAGCAACAATAAAACAACAAATATAACGTATTAGTGAAGTAATATTATTTTTGTCTTACTTTTTATTATGATAACTAAATTTTTAAATAATATAATCCTTATCAGCACATCAGCATTTATTTTGCTGATATTGATTTTTTCATCTTGCCAAAAAGATAAAGTCTTTGATACCGATCCTTCGCTTAAATTAATTTTCTCAAGCGATTCAATTTCTTTTGATACTGTTTTTACAACAGTTGGTTCTATCACCCGTCAACTGAAAATTTATAATCCCAGTAAAAAAGCAATCAAAATTTCTTCGATAAATCTCACAAACGGAAATGATTCGTTTTTCAGAATAAACATTGACGGAACACCTACAACCGTAGCAAATGATATTGAGCTTGCAGCGGAAGACAGTCTGTACATTTTCGTAAAAGTAACAATTGATCCAAATGACGAAGATTCTCCTTTTGTTATTGACGATCAAATTATTTTTAACCTTAACGGAAATACTCAGGATGTTGATCTTGTGGCATGGGGACAAAATGCAAATTATATTATTGCAGATACTTATGTTCAGGGTCTGCCGCCCTATAAAATTGTAGCACACGAATTTTCGGATACAACATGGACATCTGAAAAACCATTTTTAATTTACGGTTATGCCGTAGTCGATTCCAATGCTATATTAAGAATTAATGCAGGTACAAAAATATACTTCCACAACAACTCGGGACTGTGGATTTACAAAGGAGGTGCAATAAAAGTAAGCGGCGAACTTGAATCACCTATAACTTTTCAGGGCGACCGCTTGGAAGAATTCTATTCCGAAATTCCGGGACAATGGGATCGTATTTGGATAAATGAAGGAAGCATTGATAATGAGTTTAATTATGCTGTGATAAAAAACGGTTTTATCGGAATTCAGGCAGAAACTATGCAAGAAAACATGGGAAACCAACTTATCCTCAAAAATACAATTATCGAAAATATGAGTGGTATTGGTATTTTCTCAAGATTTTACAATATCAGCGGAAGCAATAATGTTATTGCAAATTGTGGTAATTATTGTGCAGCTTTTACCATGGGTGGAAATTATAACTTTAATCATACTACTATTGCCAATTTCTGGACAAGGTCAATCAGGCAAACCCCTACCCTATTCCTTAATAATTATTATTATGATAGTGATGAAGTTATTCATCCTGTTGACCTGAATGTTAATTTCGGAAACTCAATAATTTATGGAAATAATGATGAAGAAATTCAATATGATGAAAATGCAGGAGCAGAATTTAATTATGTTTTCGATCATTGCGATTTAAAAACCGAATTAAACATTTCAAACACTTTATCATATCCCGATTGCATTAAAAACGAAGACCCGCTTTTTATTGATTACCAGATAAATAATTACGAACTTGATTCTCTTTCACCTGTTCGAGACATCGGAAGCATCCCCATAGCCGAAACTGTCCCTGAGGATATTTTGGAAAAAGACCGCACAGAGTCACCTGATCTTGGTGCTTATGAATTTGTTCCGCAGGGATTTTAGGATTTTGTGCTAATATAAAAATCCAAATAGCCAAAGTGGAATTTTATTTCCATATCCATATTCAATGTCATCGGCAGCTATGTATGCGTTTTTTATTCCTGCAATTTGCTTATTAGTTTTGTTCTTGCCTCCAATTTCAAAAAGGAATTTTTCATCAACAAGGAAATCGCCTTGTTTTGGATAAGTTACCGTATGGTTTTGGGATAATTGGTTTAAGAAAAACGTTTCTCTAATATTTCCCGTATTAGCTTTATTATCTGAAAATGCATAAGCAATATTAGTATTACCAAGAAAGATTTTATCAGGTTTATTAAGATAATTAATACCATAAGCATCTGAACCAAGCCATTGTATTATTTGAGCTTTGTCAAGGTAAAATAAGTATTTTAGCAAAGTAGGGCGTGTGGTTTCTATCTGCTGAGCCAACTTTTCAATATTTGGTTTGTATGGTGCTATTTGGGCAATAATTGAAACTAATTTTTTTAATTTAATAACTGAATTAAAATCTATTTTATGTATAGCAGGCAAATCGGTCTCAATAACTAAATTGACTGTTGTTGAAAGCTGTTTTAAATAATTTAATTTTAAATCTTTAAAAAACGGATAATACCCTTCTTTTAAATATTCATTAAACTTTGGAAAAATTTTAATTTTATTGTTTACTTCGATTGTTTTCTCTGTTAGGTTTTTTAATATTTGCTCTAATTTAACCGGCAAAATTTTTATTTCATACTTTAATTCAAGGAACTCTCTAAAAGACAAACCTCTAAGATTATATACTAATGCCCTACGGCTTAAATCATGAGAGCCTTTGTGTATTTCTAATGCTGACGAACTTGTAAACACTACTTTTAAATCTAACGCAGTGTCATAAATATTTTTTAATTCCTGCGACCAATTTTTATATTTATGCACTTCGTCTATAAAAAGATATTCTCCACCATTTTTCTCAAATTCTTCAGCAAAATACAGTAATTTATTTTCAGTAAAATAAATATCATCTAAGCTAATAAATAAAGAATTTTTCCCTTTTTCGAGCATTTTTTTCATCTGTTGCAAAAGCAGAATTGTTTTTCCACTACCTCTTGCTCCGGAAATTCCGATTAATTTATAATCCCAAGCTATTTCTTTCGAAATAAACCTCTCAAAATCAACAGGTACATTGCTTGCAAGTTTGTTTGATATGTCAAATAATCTATCTATCATTATTTAAGTTTTGTGCAAATATACAAAAATTCAATAATTCATTATTGAAAATCAAATTATTTTCGATAATCTAATATTGATTTTATTAAGTATTATCAATATTTTAATATTGATTTATTATATATGCCGTAGCACGACTTTGAGTCGTATGTACCACAAAATATCTACCAGAAAATGATATACAAAACAGCCACAATTGCCGTCAGTATTATAGCACCGATATTAAAAGCCATTTTTGTATGAAACAAGCCTTTGTATAATTCGATTCCTTTAGGATCGTCGGTTTTTCTTTCGAGCATACTTATCAAAATTGCTATTGCTGACAATACAAGGAAAACCACTCCCATTCTATCCATGAAAGGAAGTGAAGTCCATAAGACTTTAAAAGCAAACGATAGTGGGATTGTAAGCACGGCAACTGAAAGTGCAGCATTGGCGGTAATCCGTTTCCAAAACAATCCGAAACAGAAAATTACAACTACACCGGGGGTCACAAATCCGGTAAACTCCTGAATATATTGAAATGCCTGATCGAGATTTCCAAGCAAAGGTTTTGCAGTAAGAACAGCAATTATCAGAGCAACTAAACTTGTGATCCTCCCTACAGTTACCATTTTTGTTTCACTTACTTTTTTATCAATAAATTTCTTATAAATATCCATTGTAAATATTGTAGAAGTAGAATTAAGCATCGAGGCAAGGGATGAAACCACGGCAGCAACAAGAGCTGCAAAAGCCAGTCCTTTTATTCCTACCGGGACAAAATTATGAAGCAGCCAGGGATATGCTTTATCCGAAGGTTCGAGCATAGTTCCGGCTTCACTTGTAAGAACAAATGCAGCAATGCCGGGAACAACAACAATAAGAGGGATTAATATTTTTAAGAAACCCGCAAATATCACACCTCTTTGTGCTTCACGAATATTTTTCGCAGCCAATCCTCTTTGAATAATGTATTGATTAAACCCCCAGTATGAAATATTGGCAATCCACATACCGCCTATCAAAACTCCGATACCCGGAAGATCCATGTAAGCATCTTTAGTTCCTCCTTCACCATCGGGAATCATAAGTTTACCTTTTTCCAGTATCATATCAAATTTTTCGGGAGCTCTCTCAATTAATTCCCTGAAACCTGCAATAAAACCGTTCCCGTCAGAAACGGCATCAAGAGCAAACCATGTAGTTACCAAACCTCCACCGATAAGAACTACAACTTGTACAACATCTGTCCATGCAACAGCAGTAAGCCCGCCATAAATTGAATAGATAGCTGCAAATAAAGCAAGTCCGATAATTCCGTAAAGCAATGGAACTCCCATTATGGTTTTTAAGGCAATAGCACCGAGATAAAGCACTGAAGTTAAATTAACAAAAACATAAACCAATAACCAGAATGTAGCCATGGCAGTTCGCACTCTGCCATCGTATCTCATTTCCAGAAACTGAGGCATTGTATAAATATTCTTTTTAAGAAAAATGGGTAAAAAATATTTCCCTACAATTATTAAAGTTATTGCCGACATCCACTCATAAGAAGCAATACCCAGTCCTATAGCATAACCCGAACCGGACATCCCGATAAATTGTTCGGCAGAAATATTTGAAGCTATTAATGAAGCACCAATAGCCCAGAATGGCAATGATTTACTTGCCAGAAAATAATCTTTTGCAGTTTTTTTTGTTCCTTTTTTTGTCCTCGAAACCCATAGCCCAAGAAAAATTATTAATAATCCGTAAATAATAAAAATACCGTAATCAATGGTTGAAAACCCAATATTTTCCATAAATTATCTTTTTGTTAAAAATTAATGGGTACAAATATAAAAATATATTGAAAATATGTATTTTTATTGTTTAATATTGTCTATTATTTACAAAACATTTATCATCATGAAAAATACAATTACCCTGATAATAATCTTTGCAATTACCTCTACTGCTTGCAATTTCGATTCAGAAAAAAACGATCAAAACAAAAACATAAATAAAATGACAATTGAAAAAGAAGTTTTCGGAAACGCTGACGGTAAGGAGGTATTCTTATATACCCTGAAAAACAAAAACGGAATGACCGTTAAGATCACTAATTATGGTGGAATTGTAACTTCGCTTTTAGTTCCTGATAAAAACGGAAAATTTGATGATGTTGTTCTCGGCTTCGACAATTTGGATGATTATCTTGAAGGACATCCATACTTTGGAGCCATTGTGGGCAGATATGGAAACAGAATTGCAAATGGTAAATTTACTCTTAATGGAGAGGAATATAATCTCGCAATAAATAACGGACCAAACCATTTGCATGGTGGAGTAATAGGTTTTGACAAAGTAATCTGGAGTGCTGGAGAAATAAAAGAAAATAATTTTATTGGACTTAGAATAAGTCATTTAAGTAAAGACGGTGATGAGGGATATCCAGGCAATCTTGGTATTGTGATAATTTATTCTCTCACAAACAACAACGAATTAAAAATTGAATACAATGCAGTTACAGACAAAGCAACTCCTGTAAACCTTACTCATCACAGTTATTTTAACCTTGCCGGAGCCGGAAATGGTGATATCTTAAATCATGAATTAATGATTGATGCCAACAGATATACAGTAGTAAATAGTGATTTGATCCCTACAGGAGAATTAAAAAATGTTACAGGAACTCCATTTCATTTTACTTCTTTAAAAAGGATAGGAAAAGACATTTCTGATGTTGAAGGAGGCTATGATCATAATTTTGTTTTGAATAATTTTACCGGTGAAATACGAAAAGTTGTAGAAGTTTTTGAGCCTGTTTCAGAGCGTAAAATGGAAGTTTTTACCAGCGAACCCGGCATCCAGTTTTATACAGGTAATTTCCTTGACGGAACAGAGATTGGAAAAAACAATAAAATTTACAAAAAACATTACGGATTTTGTTTGGAAACACAACATTTTCCCGACAGCCCAAATCAACCGGATTTTCCTTCAACAATACTGCATCCGGGCGAAACATATTCTCATAAAACTACTTATAAATTTTCTGTGAAATAATGATAAATAAAAAACTACGATCAAAGAATGAACTTTCTCTTTTGAGATCATTCTTTTTTACATTGTTCATAATTGTTTTTTCATTCTCTTATGGACAGGAAATCTCATCTACCCATTTTTACAAACACATGAGAGGTGTTATTAATAATGACATCCAAATTGTTGCCGATATTTCAAACTTTAACAATAATATTAACGGTTTTTATTATTATTTTTTTGATGAACCCGAAGGAGACGAAAATTCTGTTTATTTTGGAAAAACCATTCCATTACTGGGATCCATAAATAATTCAAATGAAATTGAAATATTTGAATTTAATAAAGACGGAGCAAAATTTACAGGAACTTTTACAGAAAAAAATAATATCACAGGACACTGGCAAAGAAACAAAGACAAAAAAAAGCTGGATTTTTTCTTTACTGAATATTATCCTGACGGAAGCATAGCATTTGATGTTTATTATCTACACTCAAAATGTCCATTATTAAAAGACGACAAATCACCAACTGCAAACATTGAGCTTATTTTTTTAAATCCGGTGAATTATCCGGAGAAAAAAATCTCTGATTCAGTCAGGAATATTTTGAAAAAGAAATTCTTCGGAAAGAAAACCTTACTGCAAGACCTTGACATTATGATGGTAAACTGCGAACAAGATTATTTTAATAATTACAAAA
>DAOVNY010000133.1 GCA_030630005.1 Bacteroidales bacterium
TACATTTGCCGCTTAATAAAAAAATTCATTTGATCATTTTCAAAGAAATGCAAAATAAAAATTCCAATACAAAAAACGCAGTAAAAGCTACAGCGAAAAAGAAATTTGATCCTAAACAAAATTACATTAAAACTAAAAAGATAGTAAATTATGTTCCCCGAAAGGAAGCTACACAGGAAACATACAATATTATTGGTTTTAAATCAGGATTAGAAGTTCATCAGCAATTATTAACAGATGAAAAACTTTTTTGTCATTGTCCGGCAGGGAGATACAACAAAAATGATGATTACAGCGCAGAAGTTGTAAGGCACATGCGACCAACATTAAGCGAGCTGGGCGAATATGACGGAACTGCTTTGATGGAATTCAGAACGAGAAAAGAAATCATTTACAGATTAAATAATGAAACCACCTGTACTTATGAAGTTGATGATACTCCACCATTTCCTATCAATAAAAACGCCCTGGATATTTCAATTGAAATTTCTCTTTTATCCAAACTAAATATCGTTGGAGAGGTTCATATTACTCGTAAACAATATCTCGACGGCAGTATCCCGACAGGTTTTCAGAGAACTGCCATTATCGGTGTTGAAGGTGAAATTCCTTTGAAAAATAAAAAAATCAGATTAATTCAGTTGAGTATTGAAGAAGATTCTTGTCGTGAGATTTCTGATATCGGTCACATTAGAGTTTACAAAACCGACCGGCTGGGAATGCCTTTGATAGAAACAGTTACTTATCCCGATTGTTTAAATCCCGATGAGGTAAAAGAAGCATGTGATTATATCAGGTTTCTGAACAGAAGCACAGGAAAAGTCAGGACAGGAATGGGTGCAGCTCGCCAGGATGTTAATGTTAGCTGTTATGGCGGCACCAGAGTGGAAATTAAAGGTGTTGCTCATACAAAATGGATACCCGAACTCACACATAATGAATGTTTCAGGCAATGGGCATTACTTCATGTTAAAGATGAGTTAAATAAAAATATCAAGAATGTTTCAAAATGGAAAATTAATTATGAAGTTTTGGAATTTCTTTCATACAATTTTTCATATCAGCCTTTGCTGGATGCTGAAAAAAATAACTACAAAATACTTGCTGTAAATTTGCCAGAGTTTAAAGGAATGCTTTCTCATTTCACACAACCGGAGCAAATGTTCGCTAATGAAATTTCCGACCGCCTGAAAGTTATTGCCTGTATCGAGAAACCAAATATGACACATTCCGAAGAACTTGAAGCTACTATTTCCGACAAGGACAAGGAATCAATACGAATACTTTTGAAAGCTCAGGAAGATGATGCGCAGATAATTTTTTGGGGACCGGAAGATGATATTAAAACTGCACTCGAAACAATAGAAGAAAGATGCTTGATGGCTTTTGAGGGTGTCCCGAATGAAACAAGAAAATCTTTTGAAGACGGCACTACCATTTTCGAGCGAGTATTGCCCGGAGCCGACAGAATGTATCCCGACACGGATTCGCCTCCGATACCATTAGAAAATAAGCATATCGAAAATTTGGGAAAAGACCTTCCTGATGATATTATTGACCGTTATCATCAGCTAAAAAAATGGAATATTCCCGAGGATACATACACTTTTATTTTCAGCAGGAATTTGTATCCGCTCATTAAACGGATTATCAGTGAATTAAAACTTGATCCGAAATATATCGGAACATTTTTCGGGCACAGACTAAAATTTGTTGAAGGTCATTTTACACCTCCCGACGAATTTAACTACAAAATTATTTTTGCTATGTTTAGATATCTTCTCAAAAATAAACTTGACATTGAATTAGCAAAAAAAATGCTTCCTGTAGTTTATGAAAATCCGAAAATGGATTTTGATTCGGTTCTTACAAGTATTAATTTTGAAAAGGTTTCTAAAGAAAATATTTTTTCTCATATTCCGTTTTTGAAAGAGAAATTTGATGAAATTAAAATTTCAAATAACAAAGAAAATGAGACTAACTGGATAATGGGAGAACTTAAGAAAATAGCAGTCGGGAATATTGATCTTAGAGAGTTGAGAAAAGAAATTTCAAATTCTAAGTAACAAATCAGTACTTAAAGTGTCCGCCTCAGGCGGATTGAGTGCCTAAAGTTATTAAAAACAGATAAAGAATTAAACATAAAAAAATGAATAAAGATTTATTTCAGGGATATAAAGGCGAGGCTCTTAAAATATTAAAGAAATATAATGTTCGGGTGTGGGGGCAAGCAACGATTGAAACTACACGCGGGAAATTTATCGGGACGATTTTACCGAGATCGGAAAATGACGATGATAATCACATTGTTATGAAAATACCTACGGGTTATAATGTTGGTATTGATGTTTCGACAATAGAAACGATGAAAGAAACCGGCTATAAAAAAGCCAATTACAAAATACCCGAAAAACAATTTCCGGTAACCGAGGGATTGCCACATGTAAAATTATTCGGAACGGGAGGAACTATTGCATCACGACTGGATTACAGGACAGGAGCAGTAATTCCGGCATTTTCTCCGGGCGAGCTTTATGGAGCAGTCCCCGAATTAGCTGACATCTGCAATCTTGATACCGAAAAAGTTTTTGCTGTTTTTAGCGAGAACATGGGACCAAAACAATACATATCTCTTGCAAAAGCAATAGGGAAAGAAATTGAAAATGGTATTGACGGAATAGTTATAGGACATGGAACCGACACCTTGCATCACACCGGTGCAATCTTGACTTTTATGGTTCAAAATTCACCTGTACCAATTGTACTTGTCGGCTCACAACGCTCATCTGATAGACCAAGTTCAGACGCTGCCCTAAATTTGCAACACGCCATGAAAGCAGCAGGTCATTGTGATATTGCCGAAGTTATGGTTTGCATGTTCGGACCGACTTCCGACGAATACGGATTGCTGCATAAAGGAACAAGAGTTAGAAAAATGCACTCCTCATATCGCTCTACTTTTCGAACTATCGGAGATATACCTTTGGCAAGAATAAGCACAAAAGAATTTCATCATATTAAAAAAGATTACAAACCGAGACGTAAAGACCGGAATGTAAAAATATTGCCATATTTCAGCGATAAGGTTACAATGATTTATTATTATCCGGGAATGAAACCTGACATTATTGACGCATTAGTTGACGCAGGTTATAAAGGGATAATTATTGTTGGAACCGGATTGGGTCATGTTAACAAAGAGCTTTATCCGGCTATTGAACGTGCTCATGCAAAAGGAGTTCACATGTTTATGACATTACAAACTATCTGGGGTTATGTCCACATGTTTGTTTATGATACAGGACGGGATATGATGGCAAAAGGAATTATCCCTGCCGGAAATATGCTGCCTGAAGTTGCTTGGGTTAAACTTAGCTGGATACTCGGACAAACCGATGATCCAGAAAAAGTTAAGGAAATGATGCTCACTCCTATCAATGATGAAATAACTTCAAAAGAACCTTATAACGGGTATCTGGTTTATCAGGGAGGGATTCCGGAAGTTGAGGATTTTATTAAGAAGGTGCATAAGTGATTTATGATTTATGAATAGATTTTTAACAATAGTTTTATTACTGATTTCCTTTTCGCTTTCCGCTCAGGATACGTTAATTATGATGCATTATAATTTGCTTAACTATGGAAATGATTATGGCGGATGCGATCAAAACACTAACTATCTTGGCGATAAAGATGAATATTTACAAATCATTTTACCTTATATAAATCCCGATATTTTAACTGTAAATGAAATTGATTGCAACACAATAACTGCTGATCGTTTGCTCGACAGCACATTAAATATAAATGGAGTAACTCATTATCAAAGAGCAGAGCAGACTTGTTTTTCAACTCCATGGATCGGGAATATGCTTTATTTTAACTCAATAAAATTAAGCTTACACAGTCAGGATGTTGTAATCACAAACATCAGGGATATAAATATTTATAAACTATATTATAATTCTTCTGATCTTTCAATTACAAATGATACTGCTTTTATTATTTGCATTTGTACACATTTAAAAGCGGGAAGTTATCCTGAAAACTTAGTGGAAAGAGCGGATGAAACATCACGCCTGATGAATTATCTTGATAATATCGGCATAGCTGATAATTACATTTTCTCCGGCGATTTTAACACACGATCAAGCTCGGAAGAAGCTTTTCAGAATTTGGTAAATCATTCAAATCCTGATATTCGTTTTTATGATCCCTTAGACCAACTCGGAACATGGCACGATAATTCATCATACAAAAACATTCATACTCAATCCACTCATACAAGTACAAACGGCTGTCCGTCAAGTGGAGGTTTGGATGACAGATATGACTTTATTTTGATATCTGAAAATATTCAAACCGGTATTGATAATGTTGAATATCTTGATGATTCGTATGAGGCAATCGGGCAAGATGGTGAGCATTTTAATGGTGCATTAAATTCTTCGCCGGCAAATACAAGTGTGCCTGCTGATATATTGGAAGCACTTTATCAGATGTCGGATCATTTACCAATTGTTATAAAACTTGCGGTTGACAAGACTTTATCTATTGAAGAACTTCAAGAAGATAATTTTGCAGATATTAGTTTTACTAATCCTGTCAACAGAAATTTATCATTCTCAATAAAATTTAAAACCAGACCTGAGAATTTTAAAGTTGAAATAATCTCCCTTCTCGGAAAACAAATTTATTCTCAGAACTTTAAAACTTCCGGTATCAATTTCAAAAACACAATTCCTCTTAATTATCTTAGAAAAGGATTTTATTTTTTAAGGATAAGTGATGGGAATAGACGTTGTTTGGTTGAGAAGTTTGTGAAGTATTAATCATCCGAAAAGGTTTTGATCAATCTACGGTATTTTGATAAAACATTTGCTCTTGACACAAATCCGATGTACTTGCCATCTTTAACAACAACAAGATTATATTTTCCGCTATCCTGAAATTTTTTAACTACACTTTCCATAAATTCATCGGCATCAACAAAAACTTCAGGGAAAAAAGCAAATTGTTCAACCTTTTTAATATCATAAAGCTCCGGTTTGAACATAATATCCCTAATATCATCCAATCTGACAATCCCTTTGAAAGTTCCATCTTCTTCAACAACAGGAAAAATATTTCTTTTTGAATGAGAAATAATTTTAACTACATCCCCTAAATTTGCTTTTGGATTTATTATGTGGAAATTTCTTTCAACCAAGCTACTAACAGACATCATTGATAAAATACCTTTATCTTTATGATGAGTTATAAGTTCCCCTCTTTTAGCAAGCTGATGAGTATAAACTGAATTTGTTACAAATATTTTTGTAGTAGCATAAGAAATTGTTGCAGTTATCATTAAAGGAACAAATAATTCGTATCCTCCGGTGATTTCGGCAATAAGAAAAATTGCCGTTAAAGGAGCATGTAAAACTCCTGCAATCAATCCGGTCATTCCAACTAAAGCAAAATTAGCTGAAGAAACTTGTCCGATCTCAAAATAATTAAAAATATATGCAACAAATAATCCTGTAAAAGCACCTGTAAACAAAGTAGGTGCAAAAATACCCCCAACACCTCCTGCACCAAACGTGATGGATGTTGCAATAGCTTTAAATAAAATAATCAATATAAATAAAAGAATGATAATGAATACATTATCTTTAAAGGAATAAAAAATACTATTGTTGTATAAAGCACTAATATCTCCTTGTAATGTGGAATTAATTGCTTCGTACCCCTCGCCATAAAGAGCAGGAAACAGGAATATTAAAACTCCGAGAGCAAGACCACCAACAATTAATTTGCTATGCCATTTTTTTATCCTTTTAAAAATAGCTTCAACAAACATGTACATTTTTGTAAAATATACCGATACAAAGCCTGCAAAAACACCGAGAATAATGTAATATGGAAAATCCTTCATAAGAAAGACGTCTTTAATCTCGAAGGGATAAAGAACAGCTTGTCCCAGAAAAAAATATGAAGTTAATACAGCCGTTGCCGAAGCAATTAACAAAGGTACAATTGAAGCCATTGTAAGGTCGATCATAATAACTTCGATAGCAAAAACAACCGCTGCAATAGGAGATTTAAAAATTGCAGCCATTGCAGCTGAGCTTGCCAATGCCAAAAGCAACATAATTTGCTTGTAATTGAGATGGAATAACTGTCCGAGATTTGAACCAATGGCTGCTCCTGTGGCAACCGTAGGACCTTCAAGTCCAACCGAACCACCAAATCCTACGGTAAATGAACTTGTTATTATTGAAGAAAAAATATTATGACGTTTAATAATTCCTTTTGTTTTTGAGATGGCAAACAAAACACCCGGAATCCCATGACCAACATGTTGTTTGATAATAAATTTTACAAACAAAACAGCAATTAAAATTCCAATAGCAGGATAAGCGAAATAAAGATAATTTTGATAATCAAGGGCAAAACTGCTTGTGAGAAGATTTTTGATAAGATGTACCAGATTTTTTATGATAACAGCACCCAAACCGGCAAGTATCCCGATAACAACACTCAGGATCATTATAAATTGCTTGTCTTTAATGTGGCGTAATCTCCAGATCAATAGGCGTTTTAAAATCTTTTTTCTTTTCATTGGCTTTAAAAAAACTTTACAAATTTACTTCAAATTTTATATTCTTTTTGTATA
>DAOVNY010000120.1 GCA_030630005.1 Bacteroidales bacterium
ACCCAGCTGTGGATGCCCTGCTACTTTATACGTTGGATAATACTGAGACATTAAAGAAATATGAACTTTTGTTGAAATATTTTCTGCTATTTTTCTTAAAACATTTAAACTGTTTTCCACATATCCCGGCAATACAAGATGTCTGATTATCATACCGGAAGCAGCAACTCCATTCTTATCTAAAACAAGCTCATCTCCTACTTGAAGATACATTTCTTTAATCGCATTTAATGCAACTTTGGGATAATTTAGTACTTCTGACAAATCTTCTGAAATTTTATTATCCATATATTTTAAGTCGGGAAGATAAACATCAATTAATCCCTCGAAACTTTTCAGTATCTCAACTTTATCATAAGCATTTGAATTATACACAAAAGTCGGATTATAACCCAGTATTTTTAAAGCATTAATTATGATTTTTACTTGTGGAACAAAATGCGAAGGAGAAACAAATCCAACAGCATTTATTCCCTTATCAAAAATTTTAATAATACTTTTGAGCACATTCTCCAAACTCATTTTATCACTTTTGTGATCAATATCATTACTGCTTATCTGATGATTTTGACAATAAATACATTGAAGATTACAATTGGTAAAAAAAATATTACAAATACCATTCTTCCCGCTTATTGCGGGTTCTTCTCCCTTATGGATGCAAATAGAAGAAATATTAAATCCTGCATCTGCATTACAATATCCGAGTGTTTTAGAAAACCTGTCGGCATCGCAGTTTCTTGGACAGAAATTGCAGTTTTTCAAGTCATTTAAAGGTTTTAACAAATCTTCAAAATTCAGGTCTTTTATACGTTCATCTATGTTAGTAATTGAATTCAAATTGTCAAATGGATTTATATTTATTTTCAGAAACAAAATTATACTATATTACTATATGGCAAAATATTTTTTGTGGATTTTCGTGTCTTTGTGTATTAGTGGTATTTTTTTCGCCACGAAAACACTAAAACACAAAATCCCACCAAGATACCGCCATATTTTATTTTATAATAAAAATTAATTCTACATTTGTTTCTTGTAATTTTTTCAAGAATCAAAAGCATAATTCATGGAAGCATCAAAAAAAGTAACATTAACAGGCGGTATTGCCATCAGTTTTTCTGCCATACTTTGGGGACTTGACGGGATTGTACTTACGCCACAACTTTACAATCTTGATGTAGGTTATGTTGTTTTTATTCTTCATCTTATTCCGTTTTTATTGATGAATATTTTCCTTTATAAAGAATACAATAAGATTAGGATATTTAATGCTTCAGATTATTTTACTCTAATACTTGTTGCATTTTTGGGAGGTGCACTTGGGACACTTTCTATCGTAAAAGCATTGTTTTTATTAAATTTTGAGCAGCTCACAATTGTTGTCCTTTTACAAAAGTTACAGCCGGTTTTTGCAATAGGACTTGCAACAGTCATTTTAAAAGAAAAACTACAGAAAAATTTTATTCTTTGGGCAACTATTGCAATAACAGCAAGTTATTTTATGACTTTTGGATTTCATCTTCCAAATTTCAAAACCGGTAACAACACTTCAATTGCTGCACTCTGGGCTTTACTTGCAGCTTTTTCTTTCGGAAGTTCAACAGTTTTCAGTAAAAAAATACTTTGGAAATATAACTTTATGACTGCTACTTTTTACAGATATGGTTTTACTGTTGTGTTTATGCTGATATACATTGTTATTTTCTCGAAATTTAATCAGTTTAAAGAAACCACAAATAACAACTGGCTGATTTTTCTTTTAATAGCAATGACAACAGGTTCCGGTGCTATTTTTCTTTTTTATTACGGCTTGAAAAAAGTTAAGGCAATTATCGCAACTATCTGCGAACTTTTCTTTCCTCTTTCAGCTATCTTTTTTGATTATCTGATAAATAAAACACTCCTCTCCCCTGTTCAATGGATTGGTGCTGCATTATTGATATTTTCTATACTTAGGCTAAATATCGGTAAACCAAGGTCGGTGATGAAGAAGTTTTGAATTGTATTTTGTGGATATATGTTGTTTGTAGTGGGTTTTTATTTTCTACTTTTTTACTTGTTTATTGATTATTGAGTGTTACTTATTGAGTGTTTTTTTTCTTAAGCAAAGCATTTATCTTCGAAAGAAACAGACTTTTATCCAATGGTTTTGGTATATAATCATCACATCCTGCTTGTAAAGATATTTCTCTATCTCCTGATAAGGCATAAGAAGTCTGTGCAAGAACCGGAAAATCAGGACACATTTCCTTTATTCTCTTCGTTGCATCATAACCACTAAGATCAGGCAAACGGATATCCATAATAACCAAGTCGAGTTCCTTATCGGATTTACATTTTTCTATTGCCTCAATTCCATTTACAGCTCTAATTACTTTAGCATTTGTTTTGCGAAGCATCATCTCAACCAGCTTATAATTGCTATCAACATCCTCAACAACTAAAATCTTTTTTTCAGACCAATTGTATAATTTTTTATCAGCTACAAATTTAATCTCCGGTACTTCTTTAATTGATTCTCTATCAAACGGCAATGTAAAATAGAATGTTGATCCTTTTCCAACTTGTGATTCTACACGGTTCTTTCCGCCGAGAAATTCTATTATCCGTTTTGAGATTGACAAGCCAAGACCGGCTCCTCCAAAACGTCTTGTATGTGTTTCTTCCACCTGACGAAATCTTTCGAAAATAACATCTTGCATATTTTCCGGTATCCCTATTCCGCTATCTTTAACAAAGAATTCAATAAAGTTATTTCCTGCATCATCCTTTATTGCTTTATAACCAACCTTTACCAATCCTTTTTCAGTAAATTTTAAAGCATTTCCTATCAAATTGGAAAGTACTTGTCTGAATTTTATATTATCTGTATAAAGTTCATCCTTTCCGTATTCAAAATCTTTTTCAAAAATAAGTTTAATGACTCCGGTTCTAACTTTATTATCCCTGCCAAAATCAATTTCTAATTTATCTAATATCTTATTAATTGAAATTTCTGTCTTATTGATCTTTAATTCTCCTGATTCAATAAGAGAAAAATCAAACATATCATTAATTAATGCCAAAAGATGATGTCCGCTTTGATAGATCAATTTTGAATTTTCAACAACATCTTCATAGCTAAATATATCATTTGCAATTAACTCGGCAAAACCAATAATCGAGTTAAGCGGAGTTCGTAATTCGTGAGACATTGTTGCAAGAAATGATGATTTTAATCTATCCGATTCCTCTGCTCTCTCTTTTGCAATAATTAACTCTGCTAAATTTTTCTTTTTATCCCTGCGGTTTTTAGCTTCTATCAATTCTCTTTTAATTGCCGGTACAAGTCTTGTAAGATTATCCTTCATTAGATAATCATGAGCTCCGTTTCTCATAGTCTGAACAGCTACATCCTCACCAATTGTTCCTGATATCATGATAAATGGAATTTCAATATCCATTTCTTTAAATATCTTCAAAGCTTCTCCACCATCAAAACCGGGCATTGCATAATCGGAAATAACAATATCCCATTTTTTGTTTTTAAGTGCTTCTCTAACTGTAACTTCCGAATACACCCTCTCATACTCAACATTTATTCCTTCTTTTTTTAAGTGATATATTAGGATAAGGGCATCATTTTCAGAATCTTCAATTAATAATAGTTTGATTGATATATCGTCTGATTTTGGCATTTTTTTGCTTATGGATTTCATCTCTTTTCCCTATGTTAAGCTGATGCTTTTTGATATTATAACATCAGGCGAATAATATTTGCTAAAAGTAACATTAATAATTCTATTCTCAAAACTTACATTTTATTTCTTTGTTTTTTTACTGCAATATTAAAATAAATTATATAATTTTAATTTTTAAACAATCATATTTAATTTTTTTATACTAAAATGGAAAATAAAGAAAATCTTAAGAGAGTATTTACAGGGTCTGTAATTGAAGCACAATTTGTTAAAAGATATCTCAAAGACAACAATATAGACGCATTACTGAGAAACACATTGAACGAAAGTATGATTGCCGGATGGGCATCAGGAGCACCAGGAGATGCAGGTTTAATATTTGTTTTTGAAGATGATTTTGATAAAGCAATGGTGTTAATTGAAAAATACCGGAGCAATAGTAACAAGAACCCTGAATAATAACGAGGGTTTTATAAATACTTACAAAGTGCTTTGAACAAGTATCAAAATAGATATCATTGCAAATAAAAAAGCGAACCAATGAAACAATTAATTTATAAAATATTAATTTTTAGTATCTTCTGTTCCCTTTTTCCGTTAAATGAAATTCATTCTGCCAAGGGCAACAAAATAAAAGATATTTGTATTTCGAAAAAAGAATACCGTTTATATACTCTTATCAATGCTTTCCGAATTGAAAACGACTTACCGGAGATTTCTTTATCAGGATCGCTTTCGTTATTAGCCAAACTCCACATCAACGATCTTATCACAAACCACCCTGATACAAGCATTTGTAATCTCCATAGTTGGTCGGACAAAGGTAACTGGAATGCTTGTTGTTACAATAAATATATATTTGAACCATCATGTATGTATGACAAAGCAAAAGAACTTACAAATTATAAAGCAAAAGCTTATGAAATGGTTTTTTGGGAAAGTCCTGAAGCTCATCCCGACAGTGTTATGCAAAGCTGGATAAATATTTTTGCTTCTGCCGATATGATTCTTAGTCGCGATAAATGGAATAATTACAATTGGGAATCCATTGGAATAGCTGTTAAAGACGAATATGCAATTGTCTGGTTCGGAGAAATAAAAGATATGGAAGAAACTCCCGAATTATGTGATAAGGAAATTTTGGTTTCTGATACTATCAAAATCCAAAAAGAAGAACCAAATAAATTGATCACAAAAAAGACCGGTAAATATTTCATAATATTCGGTAGTGTGGATAATCAAAAAGATGCAGAAAGAAAACTTGATCAATATCGTAAAAATAATTTCCCTGATGCTGTAATCATGGTCAAAGACAATAAATTCAGGATTTGTCTATCAATTCATGAAACATTGAAAGAAGCAAGAACTGCCCGCGAAAAACTTAGTGAAAATTATAGAGATGCGTGGATATTGAAGTTTTAAATCTTAAATCCTAAATCTTAAATTTCGAGATTACTTCTGCCATTTTAGTACCAATCTCAGCGGGAGAATCAACAACATAAACGCCACATTCTTTAAGTATTTTTTTCTTTGCCTGAGCAGTATCATTTTCACCGCTTATGATTGCACCGGCATGTCCCATAGTTCTGCCTTTTGGTGCTGTAGCACCGGCAATAAAGCTTACAACAGGTTTAGTACCATATTTTTTTATCCATTTTGCAGCATCCGATTCCATTTCTCCACCTATCTCACCTATCATCACAATAGCCTCAGTTTCCGGATCTTCCATAAACAACTGAATAGCATCTTTTGTGGTTGTTCCGATAATAGGATCGCCACCGATTCCTATAGCAGTAGATTGACCGATACCTAATTTTGTTAACTGGTCAACAGCTTCGTAAGTCAAAGTTCCCGAGCGTGAAACTATTCCGACATTTCCTTTTTTATGAATAAAACAAGGCATAATCCCTACCTTTGCTTCACCCGGCGTAATAACTCCAGGACAATTTGGTCCAAGCAGCCGGCAATTAATATCTTTAAGAAAATGATTAACCTTTATCATATCTTTGGTAGGAATACCTTCGGTAACACAAACAATAACTTTTATTCCTGCAACAGCAGCTTCCATTATTGCATCAGCGGCAAACTGACGGGGTACAAATATCAAAGAAACATCAGCTCCGGTTTCTTTTACAGCATCATCAACTGTATTAAAAACAGGTCGGTTGAGATGAGTTCCCCCCCCCTTTCCAGGTGTAACTCCACCAACTACATTTGTTCCGTACTTAATCATCTGACTTGCATGAAAAGTGCCTTCATCACCTGTAAAACCCTGAACCAAAACCTTTGAATCTTTATTTACTAAAACGCTCATATCTTAATTGTATATTTTTTGAAAACAGCAAAGTTAATATGTTTTTATTTTCTGAATAAATTTATTATTAATTTTGTTTTTATAAATTAAATATTCCGGGAGGTTGATATGTCAAAAATGAATTTATCCAATCTGAAAAATCTGAACAATGGTGATACAATTTGTGCGTTATCAACACCTCCGGGTGTTGGTGCTATTGCTGTTATCAGAATTTCGGGAGACAAAACTTTTAAAATTTGTGATAAAATATTTCATCCTCAAAACAAAAAAGTAAAATTAGAAACATCAGAATCGCACAAAATTTATTTTGGAGTAATAAAAGATGAAGATAACATTTTGGATGAAGTTTTGATAAGTGTTTTTAAAAACCCACATTCCTATACAGGTGAAGATTCTGTTGAAATATCCTGTCATGGTTCCGAATTTATACAGCAAAAAATAATCGAACTTCTTTTAAAACAAGGCATTCGACTTGCTGAACCGGGCGAGTTCACTTTGCGTGCATTCCTTAACGGGAAGTTCGACCTGTCGCAAGCCGAAGCTGTTGCCGATCTTATTGCATCGCACTCAAAAACATCACACGAACTTGCACTCAAACAAATGAGAGGTGGATTTTCGGATAAAATTAAAGAACTGCGAAAGCAATTAATTAATTTCTCATCACTCATCGAACTTGAACTCGATTTTAGTGAAGAAGATGTAGAATTTGCCGACAGGGAAAAATTTTCAGGACTTCTTTACAAACTCAAAACTGAGGTCAATGCTCTTATCAATTCTTTTTCTATTGGTAATGTACTAAAAAAAGGTATTCCTGTGGCTATTATAGGAAAAGCAAATGTTGGGAAATCAACTTTGCTCAATGCTATCCTGAATGAAGAAAAAGCTATAGTGTCGGAAATACCGGGTACAACCCGCGATTTTATCGAAGATACAATTTCTATTAAAGGAGTTTCATTCAGATTTATTGATACCGCCGGATTGCGTGAAGCCCAAGATAAAATTGAAACTATCGGGATAGAACGAACATATCAGAAAATAAATCAAGCCAAAATTATTCTTTATGTTTGTGATATCAGCAAATGCACTTCTAAAAATATTCATGAGATAGTTGATGAGTTTAGTGAATATATCAAAGATAAAAGCAAGCGGTTTATCCTTATCGGGAATAAAATTGATAAATTGGTTGAAATGCCAAAAGGAGTGAAAGACCTTTTCGACCTTGAAACTATTTTTATCTCGGCAAAACGAAAAGAAAATATTAATGCCATAAGCGAAAGTTTGATGCGATCGATCAACACCGAACTAATGGACAATACAACAATAATTTCAAATTCGAGACATTTC
>DAOVNY010000210.1 GCA_030630005.1 Bacteroidales bacterium
AACTTAGCGATGAAGAGATAGATTTTTATGTTGATAATTACAAACCAATGGACAAAGCCGGTGCTTATGGAATTCAGGAATGGATTGGATATATCGGAATTGACAAAATAGAAGGATCGTTTTATAATGTAATGGGATTGCCTACTCAAAAATTATATGAAGAGCTGCTGAAGTTTTGAATAATACTTCTGTATTAGCACAACTCATTTTTTGCTTGCCACCGGAAGCATCAATTAAAAGGGTAGGTACAATTTGCACCCATCCTTTGGCAAGTTCTTTATCCCTAAACTTCATGCGTTTAACATATTGTTTAGGGTCTTTGCTGTCAGTTAAAACCGCTACAACATCCTCTACAGCAAAATACCATTTTTTTTCCTCATCATTCCAAACCGAACGAATTTGTTTACTTTCAAAGAGTTTTATATTTGACATTTTTAAAAATTTTCATGAAACAATTTCAGCAAAATTTCATATTCATTTTTTTGTTTTCTACAAATTTACAAATTATTTTGTTATTTCCCATATTTCCATTATTCCCATTATTTCCATTATTTCCATTATTTCCCGTACTTCCTAATTCAATAATAATTTTGTTAAATCCGCCTCAGCAAATCATTGTTAAATTGATACTTATTATCTACTTTTGCAACAATTACTTAAATAATTAAATATAATGGAAAAACCTTTAATACTGATTACTAATGACGATGGGATAAAAGCAAAAGGCTTACAAGCTTTGATTGATGTAATGAAAACTATTGGGAAAATAGTTGTTGTAGCTTCAGAAGAGTCCATGTCCGGAAAAGGACATTCCATAACAGTACGTTCGCCTCTGAGGATAAAACCTGTGATAACTGAAAATGGTTACGAAGAATATTCTACAAACGGAACTCCGGTTGATTGCATTAAATTGGGTGAACAAATTGTTCTTAAACAAAAACCCGATCTGGTAGTTTCAGGCATAAATCATGGTTCAAATGCTACAGTTAACATAATTTATTCAGGTACGATGGCAGCAGTCCTCGA
This sequence comes from Bacteroidales bacterium, assembly GCA_030630005.1. Classification (GTDB taxonomy): domain Bacteria; phylum Bacteroidota; class Bacteroidia; order Bacteroidales; family JAIORY01; genus JAIORY01. The sequence continues at coordinate 1,027 of DAOVNY010000210.1, forward strand.
AGCCTGTATTGACGAAATTCCGGCAATTGGTTTCTCACTGCTCGATTATTCAAGTGATGCAGATTTCGATCCTAGTAAAAAATACATCAAAACTATAACTGAAAATGTTTTAAAAAACGGTCTTCCAAAAGGTGTTTGCCTTAATGTGAACATCCCTGCTGTGAATGGTTCTGAAATAAAAGGAGTAAAAGTTTGCCGTCAGGCAGATGCCAGATGGGTTGAGGAATTTGACGAGCGAAAAGATCCCCGAAATAAAAGCTATTATTGGTTAATAGGGGATTTTGAGAAACGAGAGGAAAATGCCGATACTGATCAGTGGGCATTAGAAAATAACTACGTTTCGATAGTTCCCGTACATTACGATTTTACATCGCATAAATCACTTTCACAAATAAAAAAATGGAAATTCGATGGTAAATAAATTTAAAAAGGATTCTATGATTTTGGGAGTAATTATGGGTTTGATATTACCTGTAATTTTTTATGCCATTCTGTTTTCTTTATTTTTTATCATTAGAGAAATTTTTAGCCTTGGTAGCTTTATTACTAATAACAAAATAATGCTCATCGCAATTTTTATCAACCTGTTCTCTCTTCGATATTATTTTGTTACGCTGAAATTCGATCAGAGCGGCAAAGGAATATTGCTTGTTACTTTTATTTATATTGTTGCATATTTTGCAATTTTTTAAATCAATATAAACAGATGAAATATTACATAATCGCAGGAGAAGCTTCAGGTGACCTTCACGCATCAAATCTGATGACGGAAATTAAGCATTTGGATACATCGGCAAAATTTCGTTGTTGGGGTGGAGATAGAATGGAAAAGCAGGGAGGTGAACTTGTAAAACATTACCGCAATTTGGCTTTCATGGGATTTATTGAGGTATTATTTAACATCAAAACTATTCTAAAAAATATTAAATTTTGCAAAAAAGATATCCTCAAAAATAAACCTGATGCTTTAATTCTGGTTGATTACCCTGGATTTAATCTTAGAATTGCGAAATTCGCAAAAAAACATGGAATAAAAGTTTTTTATTATATCTCTCCACAAGTCTGGGCATGGAAAAAATCAAGGGTTCATACTATAAAAAATGTCGTTGACCGTATGTTTGTCATTCTCCCTTTTGAAAAGGATTTTTACCAAAAATATGACTATGATGTTGATTTTGTCGGTCATCCGTTGCTCGATGAAATATCTTCGGTTGTAACCGATAAACATAATGTTTTTCTAAAAAAACATTCACTTTCCGATAAACCATTGATAACACTTTTGCCCGGCAGTCGTAAACAGGAAATATCAAAAATACTGAAGATAATGATGAAGATCGTACCTATTTATCCTGATCATCAATTTGTTATCGCCGCTGCTCCATCAATCCCCGAAGATTTCTATAAGAAACATTTGGGCGATCTTAAAATAAAAATTATTTATAATTATACTTATGACCTGATAAAACACTCAAGAGCTGCTGCAGTAACTTCCGGTACAGCCACACTTGAAACTGCTTTATTCGAAACTCCGGAAGTAGTATGCTATAAAGGAAGTTATCTGTCGGTTCATATTGCAAAACGTATCATTAAAATAAAATTTATTTCATTAGTAAATTTAATAATGAGCCGCGAGATTGTTAAAGAATTAATTCAAAAGGATCTTAATTTTGATAATCTTAAATCCGAAATGGACAAGATTTTATTTAACACTCCTTATCGGGAAAAAATGAATGAAGATTTCAAAGCTTTAAAAGAAAAACTTGGAGTAAACGGTGCTTCAAAAAATACCGCCCGTCTTATTATCAATCACCTGAACAGCAGGGCTTGAAATTAGCTTTTTCGGTTTTACTTAATGAATTGATGGGAAATAATGGGCGATATATCACTCCTCTACCAATTACAATTCAGGAACATTTTTTAGTTTTTGATATTAAGGAGCAAATAATATCAATAAATGAAAATCTGGCACAAATTCCCGATGTTAAGACTTTTAATCCCATTTTCACTTGGGATAGTTTTTGCTATTTCTTTTGATGTTAAGATAAATATTTCATTATTGATATATTTTACTCTGCTTACATTAATTTCATTGATAGTATTTCTCCCCCACCAATTTTACAATTTCAAATACAGGTGGATATTTGGAGTTTTTACTTTTGTCTTTTTATTTTTATTTGGATTTCAACTGACTGTTCTTAAAACCCCGAAATTCGATAAAAACAACTGTTCACATTTGCCGGAGAAAAGATATTCCATCATCGCAAATGTTATTGAACCTCCCGTCGAAAAACAAAATTCATACAAAATAACAGGAGAAATAATCTCAATAAAGAAAGATAGTATCCGGGAGAGATTTTCCGGAAAGGTGATATTTTATTTCAAAAAAGACAGTCTGGCAAAAACAATAAAATACGGCGACAGATTAATTTTAAGTACATTTCTCAATCACATTAAACCTCCTCAAAACCCATCGGAGTTCGATTATCGTTCATATCTCCAAAAAAAAGGAATTTATCAACAAGCATACATTGACGGGGACTTCAGTAAAATACAAAATAAAAATAAAGCTAATTTCCTTTTCAGGATTGCTTATAACTTGCGTGAGAAATTTTTCAAACTTTTAAAAAAGAATAATGTAACTGGAGATGAATTTGCTGTGGCTTCTGCCCTACTACTCGGATACGACGATAAGCTTGACGCTGAACTAAAACAAGATTTTGCCGGAGCAGGTGCAATGCATATTTTATGTGTTTCGGGATTGC
>DAOVNY010000109.1 GCA_030630005.1 Bacteroidales bacterium
ATAGAGTTGAGTTACCCTTAAACCCGTACTTGTGTTTAAGTTCTTCCTGACTAATCGATGTGCTGAAATATTCTTTTACAACCTGTAATTTCAACTCATCCTGAAATTTGTTTACTTTTCTTCTCATAATCCTGAAATTTGTTTACTTTTTGTGTCAACCTATTTCAGGACAAGACAGTCTGCCTAAGACGGATCATTGTTAATTTAATACCGATTTATTGCAAAAAAGCAATTATCTTTTTTTGTTTTTGTTTGTTTGTTTGTTATTGTTATATTTGTTCTTTCAATTTAATAGAATTTTAATGGAGCAGCTTAGTAAAAATGAAAAAATCATTATTTGGATAATTACGATTATTTTAACAGTTGCTTTATCTTTTTGGGTAATTTAATTTGATAAAAAACGGACAAGAATCAATCTATGATAAGATGATTGAAAACATTAATATTTTGCAAAATAAATATAATAATATTCAAAATCTTCTACAGGTATCAAACAAAATAATCTGGGAAACCGATATCGAATTTAATTTTATTTCTTTTTCTGAAAAACAAGCCGAAATATCAGGATATAAAAACGAAGAACTTATCGGTAAAAATATTTTTGATCTTTTACTTCCCGAAAATAAAGACAGAATAATAAATAAAATAAAACAAAATAATTCTTTTAGCAATCTTGAAATTACGCTTTTGTCAAAAGACAAAAAAGTCAACTATATGTTGATAAGCGGAATGTTATTATTTGATGCAGCAGGAAAACCCCAAAACTATTTTGGAATACTGGAAGATATTACGAAAAGAAAAAACGACTATCTGAAATTACAATCACAAAAGAGAAAAACTGAAAACGATTCAAAATCCAAATTCATTTTTCTGGCAAAAATGAGCCATGAAATAAGAACTCCGATGAATGGAATAATTGGAACCGTAAGTCTGTTAAAAGATACTAATTTGTCAAATAATCAACGAGATTTTCTTGAAATTATTAATGTGTCGGGAAATAGCCTTGTGTCGATTATTAATGATATACTTGATATTTCAAAAATAGAAGCAGGAAAAATTAAACTTGAGAACAAATATTTTAATATTACCATTTTGATTAATGACATTATGAAAATGTTAGGATATAAAGCTGCTGAAAAAAGGCTGATTTTTAGAAAAAAAATAGATGAAAATATACCCAAAATTGTAAAGGGAGATATTGTAAGATTAAAACAAGTGCTAACAAATCTTGCGAATAATGCGATTAAATTTACTAAACAGGGGAGTGTTACTATAGAAGTTGAAAAACTTCAACAGAAAAATAATAGAGTTAAATTGAAATTTAAAGTTGTTGATACAGGCATTGGAATAAGTGAAGAAGTAAGGGGAAAATTAGTTCAGGAGTTTTCACAAACCAATACTTCAACATCGCGAAAATATGGAGAGTCCGGATTAGGATTGTTGATTTCTAAAAAATTTATTGAATTGATGGGAGGCGAAATATTTGTTGAAAGTAAAGAGGGAAAAGGTTCTGTTTTTGGGTTTGTTTTAGAAATGGAAACAGGAGAAAAAAGACTCCCCGAACAACCCCAAAGCAAAAAAGCAGATGCCGAAATATCAAATGGGAAATTATTAGTTCTTGTAGTTGAGGATAATGTTATAAATCAAAAAGTTACAATGGCAAATCTTCGACAGCTTGGTCATGATGTTGAGATAGCTGAAAACGGAAAAAAGGCAGTAGAAATGTTTGAAAACGGTGAATATGATCTTATTCTGATGGACATTCAAATGCCGGTGATGGATGGTTATGAAGCAACACAAGAGATAAGAAAATACGAAGAAGAAAATAATATTTCAGATAAAATTAAAATTATTGCTGTTACGGCAAATGCCTTGAAAGAAGATCGTTCAAAATGTATAAACGCCGGAATGAACGATTATATCACCAAGCCAATAAAACAAGCCGAACTGAAAAGAATGCTTAAAACTTAGATTGGAGACTTTCACGCTTCGCAAATAATTTTATATACTTCGGTCAAAAAGTTGCTAACCTTTTTTTAGGTTAGTAACCTTAATTTTATTATTAATCAGATGCAACTTATGCGTTGTGCTTATTATTTTTCTTTTATACAATAAAGGTTACCAGCCATTTAAAAGGTTGGCAACCTACTATCAGAATTTCGATAAAATTCTTTATTATTTCATCAATATCATTTTCTTGCAAGCGGAAAATTCTCCGGCTTTCATTTTTACAAAATACATTCCTGCGGGTACATTTTTTTCTGATTTGTCCTTGGCGTTCCACTTCACAAAATAATCTCCTGAAGAAAGGCTTTCATCAATAAGATTACAAACTTTTTGTCCTTTTATATCAAAAACTTCAATTATTACATAAGAAGATTTTTCAAGAGAAAAATTAATTTGAGTTTCGGAACTGAATGGATTTGGATAATTATTTCCAAGTGTGGTCGTTAAACCGGTGATGTTATTATTTTCAATTTGAACAAGGTCTTCATCAACACAAATAAATACTTGATGAGTATTTACATCGGTTTCGATAAACATTGTATCGCAAAGTAAGTCGCCGGATAAATCTGTCGGAATGCCGATCTTAACTGTTAAAATTAATGAATCGGGGCTAACTGTTACATCAGGATTTAAAGGATCAACCACAGTAAAAACATGAGGATCGGGAGAACCGATAAACGGATGTTCTTCGCTTCTTCCCGAATAATCGGCAGCATGAATAAAATAGGATATTTCGCTTCCCACATCTTGTTGTGGAATGGCAGCTTTATAAGAGTTTTCCATAAAGGGCGACATTATTAAAGATGTATATGTTCCGCTATTAATCTTATAATAAACAAGCAATGAATCAGTATATAAATCTTCACTGCTATATGGAATAATACTTGCTATTATTTCAAATTCATTTTCCTGCGGAACTTCTCCAAGCAAAGGAATATGTTTTATGTACAACATGTCTCTGTCTGCCATTCCTCTTGTACGGCAATGCAAAGCATCGGTATTTGCCCAGCCGTAACCCTCATCATCAACTCCTATGATCTCATAACCGGGCATTGCTTCTTCATAAACTGCAAGTGCATCATCGTCATATTGACTTCCGGTGATTGGAACAAGAACTTTTTCATTTAAAATAAGAGAATTTGTATAAGGTGTTTCCGGATAAGTATCCGGTGTAAAAACCCTAAAAACCTGATATGGAACTCCGTAAGAACTGGTTTGTTCAGCAAAATAATTTGCAACATATTCAAAATCATCATAACGATAATCGGTAACCGGTACTTCACCAATCAAAACTTTATCAACATCAAGGAATTTTCCCCAGCAGTCGATATGTTTAATATATTCTCCAAGAGGATCGGGAAGTACATGATAAGTGTGGATTCCGAGATAACTTTCAACAAGATTGTCAACATCATCGTGAGATAATGAAGAATTTTCTTCCCGGATCAATTCTGTTGAAGCTGATATTCCCATCCCGTCGGTCATGTAGTTTCCACCTGTAGAAATAAGGTCCATCCCATATAATTCTATTCCAAGATAATTTGCAACAGCTATTGGAATATCATCGTCATTTGGTCGCGGGCGATTATATGGAAAATTTACAATTCCAACGTCATAATTACCATCAACAACATACCATGGACCATAATCCCTGGTCCAATACGAATCGGTTGGAGCATGAATAAAATCGCAATTATCAAGATTGATTCCTGCTGCTGAATATTGATTTCTTACCGAATTTTCCTGACTTTGACCGGAAACAATTGTTGTAACCTGGCAATCTTCTGTCATTTCAACAATAAGAGCCATCGGGATACCAAAAGGGTAACGAATAAGAACACTTTCCATTCTTTCGAATTCGGCAGTTTGTCTAACATTTCCTTCCGGAGGATCAGTAGGATAAAAATCTTTACCGATTTCATCTTTCCTGAGCAGTTCTTCGGGAGTCATGTGGTGAGTCAATTTTTGTTCCTGTGCATGTAAAACGGAAAACAATTGAAAAACAAAAAAAATCATTAATAAAGACACAAAACATTTAAATATTCTGTTTTTCATTTTTATAAGAATTTAACTTCAGCAAAAATAAAAAATAATAATTCTAAATAATAGATTTTTTGCAAAATTAAGGTGGGTTTATTAACAAGAAAAGAAATCACAAATTTGTTGCAAAAGAATAAAAATAATCGTATGTTTGTTTTTTAATTCAAAAATCTTTTGGTTTTTCGAAAAGTTTAAAACTATGAAAACAAAATTGCTTATTGCCGCTGTTGCATTGTCCATGCTTCAACATTTGAATGCTCAGGAATACATACCCACTGCCGTTGAAGGCGCACATTGGATTGTAAGGCTTTTTGATAATACTTCACCATTGCCTGTTGATGATTTGTGGGAATACTATGCAGAAGGCGATACTTTGATTGAAGATATCTCATACAAAAAAATATATAAGCGAAGCCTGGTTGTTACACAAGAGGGACCACCATTTGAAGCTGATGGACCTTATGAACTTTATGGTTTTATACGCGACGACAGTACCGGCAAAAAAGTTTATGCAATAGCAATTGATGAAATTTCTTCTGAGTGCCCATTGAATGAGGAATTTTTAATGTATGACTTTTCGGTGAATGTTGGCGATACTGCTGTGTTTTGTCTCTTTCCTGATTTTTATGATCGAACTATAACTTCTATTACCCTTGGAATACATCTTGGATTTGAGACCAGAATATTTGCAACCGATTGGGGATTTATTTCTTATTATGAAGGCATGGGTTCTGATTATGGCTTATTTGAAGAGATATTTTATCCTGTTAAAGCAGAAAATAGAAAAAACTTGTTTATGACCGATTTATATTATTATTGCCGCGAATCTCCATGCGATTTGTTGGTCACCACTCCTGAAGTAAATAAACCAATTGTGTTTATTGTAATCCCTAATCCTTCAAGTAACTTTTTAAATTTCAATATAAGTTATTCATCAACATGCAAAATCTTTGCTCTTCATAACATGCAGGGTGAAAGAATCAAAGAAATAACCCTAATACCCGGCAAGAGAAAATACGCATTGAACATTCAGGATGTGGCACCGGGTTTTTATATTGCTCTCATACTTGATAAAGATCATGTTATTAAAAGACAGAAAGTAATGATTGCAAGATAAGGGTTTTTTATGAGGAATTATAAATTTGAGGCAGGGTAATTAAAACTCAAATAAGAAACAAAACGAATAATAATTATAAAATTTATCAACAACTTAACACGTTGATGTTAAACTATCTACCCCCCTCACATTTATAATATCACAAAAATAAACTTGACAAAATATTATGAATTTTATTATATTTGTTTTTATTATAGTTATTTTGCTCGAATTATTATATTAAATCCGTTGAAATTGATTTTGCAAGATAATGCAATATTAATTTACTGATAAGCAATAAGATCATTTACAAAATTATATACGAATGAAACAAAAAAAAATACTATTTCACATAACTGGATATTTTTTGTTTCTATTTACAATTAATGTGCATTCACAAGAGTATGTCCCATTTCCTGATTCCAATGCAATATGGAGTGAGGTTTTTACAAGTGAACAGCCCTTTGAAATCGAAACATATCAATACGGCATATCTGGTGATACAGTTATAAATGCAAAGCAATATCATAAAATTTATTTATTAAATGATACTGTTTACCCATTAGTTACAGGTCAATACTGCGGTGCTATACGAGAAGATAGTTCTAAAAAAATATTTGTTATAGACTTTAATTGTGTATATCCTAGTGCTGGTCAAGATGAAGTAATACTATATAATTTTTCCAAGTCGATAGGAGACACTGTTTTTGTTGGATTGGGTGGGTTTGGACCTGCCGGTTATCTTATAATCAACTATATTGATTCAATGCTCATTGATGATAACTATCGTAAAACATTTCATTTTTTAGGATATGAAGATTATTGGATTGAAGGAATTGGTAGTACACGTGGACTTTTTTCTCCCATTCAAGCACAGCCTACTGGTTTTCAAAAATGGAAGTTAATTTGTTTTAATCAGGATAATGAGGTTATATACTTAAACCCTGAATTCAACTCTTGCTTTCCGATACTTACCGGAATAAACAGCAAGGAACCGGAAAGCAATAATATAAAAATATTTCCTCATCCGGTAACCAATATTAGTGTAATAGATTTCATGAACAATACAAATTTTATGTACCAATACATTGACTTTTACAACATTTTTGGTCAAAAAGTTAATCACATTAATATTAAAGATAGAAAACAGATTTTCATTAAAAAGATCGACTACAAGCCTGGATTGTATGTTTATCGCATATCTGGTCAAAACATGAAATCTGTAATGGGTAAAATATTTTTCGAGTAAACAATCAGTACTAACAATAAAAACAACAATTATTATGAAAACATTTAAACTTTCAGTCTTTTTAGTCTTAGTAACAATCCCTTTTTTGTTAATATCACAATGTTGTACCCGAAGATAATGACGGTTTGGATAACCTGACAAATTATAATAATCCTTTTGTGATCTATTCAATAAGTTGTGATATTACACCTTTCGATATTACCAAAACCATGAATAATGATGGGGCACGTAACTGTGGAGAAAGCTTTACCGTTAACAATCTGGGTGGTGGTATCGCTTTCCTTGGTAACACAAGATATGGATGGATTTCTACTTCCTATAAATTGTTTAAAAAATTTGCCGACTTGTTGACTCAAAGTGCTGCAGAACCTGTTTATTCACATATTGGTGTGGCTGAATTAATCTCAAAGGAAAATTATTCCTCTCATTATTTAAGTTATTCCCATAATCTTATTGGTGGACCGGAAACTCAAATGTGGACTGCAATACCTCAATTTCTAACAGCTGAAGTTAATCCCACAATAGCAATCTCTAATATCAATAATTACTTTGAAGTAACTGTTAATAATATTAGTGAAAACAAACAGGCAACAGTATGTTTATACAAAGAGAATGAAATATTTGCATCTCAAATTATTGTAGGAAATGCAAATAATCAAGCAGTTGCAACATTTAACAACATCTTACCTGTTTCAACAGGTGAAATATCCATTACAGTTGTATCTCATAATTATATCCCTTTTGAAACTGTTATTACAGTTGAAGAAGAATGTACAATAACAATTGATTCAGATGAATTATGGGATACTGATATGCTGATAAGTTGCGATGTTGCTATTGAATTTGATGTCGTTTTAACTATAAACAGTAATGTTTCATTATTTCCTGAAGCAAAAATAATCGTTAAGCCCGGTGCCAAGCTAATTATTGATGGAGGTACATTAACCAATGCTTGCAATCAACCCTGGCAAGGCATCGAAGTATGGGGTGATGCTTCTGCACACCAATACCCTGATGCAAACGGTAATTATCAGCAGGGTTTTATTGAACTTAAAAATAATGCTGTAATTGAAAATGCTATTGTTGCTGTTGACCTTTGGAACCCCGGCAACTGGAGCTCAACCGGTGGAATTATTATGGCTTCTGATGCTACTTTCCGTAATAATGCTAAATCAGTTCATGCATTGCATTACAGTAACTACCACCCATATAATCCCAATCAGGAAATGGATTACAACAGCAATTTTAGAAATTGCACTTTCGAAATTACTGCTGATTATCCTGGCGAAGAAATTTTCTACAAGCACATTGACCTTGCACATGTAAAAGGTATAGATTTTCAGGCTTGCGATTTCACCCTTGCCGGAAACGTTGCGGGTGTCTCCTCATATAACCATGCCATAGCCGGTTATGATGCCAAATTTAGGGTAAGCGCAATTTGCACCTCACAACAAAGTCCTTGTCCTGAAGCTGATTATGATAGGTGTACTTTTA
>DAOVNY010000218.1 GCA_030630005.1 Bacteroidales bacterium
GTTTTTGGGTAAAGACATATTTAATGGAGAATCGTCACAAATGGCAGCAAAAGACAGTACAGAACAAATTAATTTACTTGAACCACAGATCAAACATCCCGAAGCTAAAGCAAATATTAAATATATTAATGAAGCTAATGCTGCTTTGGATAGCATTATTATTGAAAAATTAAGAAATGAAAAAGTCGTCAATTTTCAAAAATACAAAACTTCGGAAAACATAAAAATTGAATGGACATCGGAAGAAAGCGGAAATGGATACCTTTTTGTTTATGATATTTCCGGTGATTATTTTGTAATAAAAATTCCCGTTAGATTATCCGAAGGAGAATTTATCATTCAAAAATTATTACTTAAAAACGGAAAATATAAATGGTGCATTTTTAATACAGACAAATCGGGTTCTTTTGAGATTATTTAAGCATTTAATCATTTACGCATTTAATCATTTAATCAAAACAGATGAAAACAACTTCAATAACAAAGCTTTTACTTATTGCAGTCGTGTTTATTTCTTCAAATTTGTTTGCACAAGTTGATAAAGACAAAGACGAGTTTGCTAAGGAATTTGAATCTTTCAAAAATAAAATTCAAAAAGAATTTGATGATTTTAAAAACAAAAATGATTCTGTTTTTGTACAGTTCCTAAAAGACTCATGGTATTCTTTTGATCTTATTTATAATGAAAAACCGGAAATCCCAAAACCTGTAAACCAACCTGTAATAAAACATCCCGAAAAAATTGATTTAAAAATCACACCCATAAAAAAAACAGGAGCAATAAAAATCATACCCGGCGAGAAACCCATTGATAAACCGGATATAATTAACAAACTTGAAAAATTTAAAGCCAACGCTGAAATTAAATCAAATATTGATTTTTATGGTCGGAAATTAAATTTGTATTACAATAAAAACCTTCCGCTAATATCCAAAATTAACGGAAATAACATCACTGCTTTTTATCGTGAAACTTCATCAAATCACGATCTTATCAAAACAGTTTTATTATTAAAAATGACTTCCGATGAATACGGATTTAATGACTGGGGATTCTTAAAATTACTACAAAAAGCAGCAGCCGGACTTTATTCAAACATCAACGACAAAGTTTTGTTTACATGGTTTGCCTTATTGCAAAACGGATACAACGTAAAAGCGGCATACAACAACGATAATGTTTATTTATTGATACCTTCCGATCAGGAGATATTTAATACATCATATTTTACAATAGCCGGTCAAAAATATTATGTTGCAAATTTTAAAGATAATACCGAAAAGATAAAATCTTTAATCGCCCATAAAGCTGATTATCCGGGAAATTCATATAGTTTTTCTTTATTGATGGAAAAAATACCTGACATGGAAAATGATATTATAAAAAGGGATTTTTCGTTTCAGAATGAAAGCTTTACAATACCTCTTAATTTGAATTTGATCGAATTTTTCGGTGATTATCCTGATTGTGCCTTGGAAGTATATTTCCATACTCCTTTATCAAAAAATTCATTAAAAGGATTCGACTCCTTTTTTAATCAAAAGTTTAATGATAAAAATGAGCTTTGGAAAATAAATTATCTGCTGGATTTTGTTCAACATTCACTTGTTTATTTGAGAGATGAAGAGCAATTTGGACAAGAGAATTATTTGTTTGCCGAAGAAACACTTTATTATTCAGGTGCTGATTGCGAAGACAGAGCAGTTTTGTTGGCACAATTGATAAAACATTTTACCGGTTTACAAACAATAGGTTTGAGTTTTTCCGAGCATATTTCTCTTGCAGTAAATTTAACAGATCCCATTACTGGAGTTTATATCCCTTTTAAAGGAAATAAATACTACATTAGCGATCCAACATATATTGGAGCGGAATGTGGAATGTTAATGTCGGAATTAAGAAATGAAACACCGGAAATAATTGAATATGACTGAAAGAAAAAATCTATTATACAACGTATTAAATCACTTGTTATGATACCTTATAAAAAAACACTTCTTGCATTATCCGCCTTAGTATTATTCATTATCTCAAGCAATAATGCTTTTAGTCAGGAAATAAAAAGGGCAACAAGAGAAGCTCAGGTTCGTCAGGAAATTAATATGACCAAAGAACAAGCAAGGGAGAAAGCTAAAGAACTTGCAATGATAAAAGCAATAGAAAACGAATTTGGTACTTATGTAGGACAGGAAACCGACATGAGACTTAGCGATGGAAAAATAAGTTTTAATACCATTGGTGCCACAAAAGTAAAAGGCGAATGGGTAGAGACAACAGATATTTCTTTTGAAGAAAAAAAACGTGAAATAAAAGGAAAATACGGAAAGGAACTGGAAATATGGATCACATGCTACATTAAAGGAAAGGTGAAAAAAGCTACACCAAAGGCAGACATATTTTTTCAAACATTAAACTGCCACAAAGTTGAATGTCGTACGGTAGAATTTATTTCAGGAGAGCAATTATATCTTAATTTTAAAACTCCCGTTTCCGGATATTTAAGTATTTGGCTTTGTGACGGAAATAAAGCATACCGCCTATTTCCCTACGAAAATATGAAAGACGATGAATATAATGTTTGTAAAGTTGAAGCCGATAAGGATTACATTTTTTTCGATAAAGAAAATAATTACTTTAATGATGCAGCAGTTGATGAGCAGGAATTATTCACAAATTCAAGCATCGAATACAACACAGTTTATTTAATCTTTTCAGAGCAGCATTATGTAAAACCCATTTTGGATAATTCTAAAGAATTGGAAGAATATAAGGAAGGATATAAAACACCTAAGTCTGTTGATATAAATAGTTTTAAAAAATGGCTTTCACAAAATAGAGCTACTTCCGATAGTTTTCTTGACAGGAAGATTAAGATTAGTATTGAAAAATAAAAACCTCACCCCCAACCTCTCTCCCAAGTGGAGAGGGGAGTTAGAGCGCAGAAGAAAAAAACCTCTCCCCCAACCCCTCTCCCAAGAGAGAGGGGAGTTTGATCGCAGAAGGAAAAAGCATTATCTGATTAAAAATAATTGGATTTACTAATAGAAAAAATAAAAAATATATTGATAAAACTTTAAAATAACTAATCAGTCAGTTCCTTCTATTTCCCCCTCTCCACTCAGGAGATGGGGACAGGGGGTGAGGTGAAAAAACCTCTATTTTTCTGTCACATTTTCCCAAAATTCAGTACTAATTTATAATTGAAAAATATTTGATTTTGAAATATATTTTATTTTTTATAATTTTAGACTTTCAAAATCTTCAAATATTTATACACTATGAAAAAATATTTATTAATACTTATTACGGTTTTAATTGCAAGTACTTCTTTTGCTCAGGGAGTTATTTCAGGGAAAAGCAAAACAATACGTTTAAAATTAAACCCTGAATACAAACGAGGATTACCCCCTAATCTTTTTGTAAATCTGAGTTTTGAAGATGCTAATAAAAACGGAATTCTCGAAGCCGGTGAAAAGGCATTTCTCCTCA
>DAOVNY010000076.1 GCA_030630005.1 Bacteroidales bacterium
AATATCAGTATAATTAAAAGGTAAACCTGCTGTATCAATATAATCATATAAAATATCGGAACTTTGTTCGAGATATGAATTTTTGACCGATAAAATAAAAGAGGTACTACTACCACCATTTTCATCTTGTTTTTTCAAAGGTCCTTCAACCATAACTTTAGCCCCAAAAGTGCTGGCACCAATTTTTCCCGCAATTCGTTTTTTATTACCATCACGTATGGTGATATCCATAACTGATGATATTCTTCCGCCGTATTCTGCTCCAAATCCACCGGTAAAAATATCGGCATTTCTGATAATGTCAGTATCAAAAACCGAGAATAATCCTATTGAATGAAAGGGATTGTAAATTATCATTCCGTCAAGAATAACTTTATTTTGGATTGGTGAGCCACCACGAATATATAATTGTCCACCCTGATCGCCGGTAAAAACCACTCCGGGCAACACTTGTAAGTATTGAGCAAGATCGGGCTGACCACCAATACTCGGAATCTGCTTTATTTGCTTGGGAGTTATTTTAACTACCGAAGTATGTGTTTCTGTGCGCATCTCTTGCTTTTCAGCACTGATATTCACAGTTTCCAGTGTGTATGCCCCTTGATTTAGGAATAAGGTTTTGTTCAGCATTTGATCTGCTTTAAGAGTTACTTTTTTTCGTAAAGTGTCATATCCAATCGAAGTAACCATTAATTCATAAATTCCGGGAGGAACCAATGATATAGCGTAATAACCGTTTACATCGGTTGCCGCACCATAGGTTGTTTTATATAAATAAACATTAGTAAAAATTACCGGCTCTCCGGTTTCCTTTTCATAAACAAAGCCCCTGATAGTTGCTGTTTGGGCGATAGTTGTATTTTGAAGAATTGTAATTCCTATTAAAATAAGCAGAGGGATTAGAATAATCTTCTTCATCTATTTGATTTTGCAATATTAACGTTGTTTCTTTTTTAAGATTGCAAATTTATGGAATAAATTTAAAATGTAGGTAACTAATCAGTGCCTAAAGTTTGGAGTGCCTAAAATGCCTAAAGTTTTAACTTCTTTCCAATTGAAGTAAAAATAACAAGGTTTTCATTTGCTTTGTTCAAAATTAATAATGCTGATTGCAAATTTCTGCATCCTGATTTCTAATTACTTACTAAATTCTTTATTAGCCATCATTTATAACTTTAGGCACTCTTAACTTTAGTTCACTTTAGGCACTGATTAGTTACAAATGTAAAATTATAAATATAAAATGTGGAACGGATTTAAAAGGCAAGACCTTCCAGTCTGCCTCAGGCAGACTGGAAGGTCTTAAAATAGTAATCTCAGCACTTTCTGTTAATATCTTCTAACTTTCAGGCTTGAAATTGCTGCATCAATATTTATATAAATTTTTTTCGGATTGTCATCAAAATTATGAGTCCTGTAAACACCTTTTTTATATTTATCAAATCCGGAAAAGTTTTTACTTACTAAAAATGATTCTGATCTGATTTCGCATCCCGAACTTTCAGGTATTTTAATATAGAGAGAGGAAACTCCGGCATCAATATCTAATTTGGTGTAATCGCTTTTATCACCGAGTTTTATTTTTACAGATGAGGCACCGCCATCAATATCGAGATATTTAGTTTTTAAATTACTAAGGTCCATATCAATTTTAGCTGCTCCAACATCAAGATTTATATCCCATTCTATATTAGGATTTAATTTAATATCAGCATTATTTTTAATATTACTCAAGTGTTTTGAACCGCTTTTTAACTCAATTTTTAGTTCTTTCTTTTCATTATTATCACTTGATAAAAACTTATATGGTCCAATGTTTCCCCTTTTATCAAATTCTAACAAATGTTCGGTTTCGCCGGAAATTTCGAATCTGCCTGCAGCAGCATCAAAAATTAATACAGCTTTTTCTATACTGTCGTTAAAAGGTTCGTAAAAATGTTGCTTCTCAATATCTAATATATAATTTTTGTCGCATTTGTAATGAATAAAGTTGTGTTTACCATAACTGTTCGGGCTTGTAATAAGAAATGCAACTGTTACTGCAATTATTACAAATGAGACAATTACTTTGATAATGTTTTTTGTTGGAAGAATTGATATCCCCCACAAAACAAGAAGTAAAGGCCATAATCTTAAAATGTTTCCCCAATCAAAATATAAAATGTCAAGGTTTTTCAGGAAAAATAAACTGCCGAGGGTAACTAAAATTACTCCCCAAAAAATATTACTGTATTTCATAATTCTTATTTTTGATTTGATTTATTCTTTATCTTTTAATTTTTTAATATAACTTGATCTGATAAGTGCAACTCCGGCAATAACCAGTACCAGTGGCCATAAATCGCCAAAGTCGATTCTTGGTACAAAACGGTCGATCAAAAATATTACTCCCACCGAGATTAAAATTAATCCGGCTATCAAATTACCTTGATTTGGGTTGTAATGCCAATTGTTTTGATGAATAGAATTTTTGGTTTGAGAATTTGGGTCTGTTTTTCCATTTTCCGGATTTTGTTCAGTAAAATATTGAGCCGGTTCCAATGGTAAGGCAATCCATAGTATTACATAAACAAGTAATCCGCCACCTCCGAATAATGCTACTAAAATAAAGATAATACGGATTAACGTTGGATCGGTTCTTAGATATTCTGCAATTCCTCCGGCAACTCCACCTATTACAGTGTTTGTCCGGCTTCGATATAGTCCTTTATATTTGTTCATTTTTATAAATTATTTTGTTGTTAAATTTTAATTTCGATGTAAAAGTAATATGGCAACTTGTTTTTGGAAAGTTGTTTTCGGTGAATTGAAGAAAATTTTCGGTGAAAGATCCGTCGTACATCCACACAATGGAAGGTGCAAACGATATGCCGGCTCATATTAAAACTTCTTTGACTGGAAATTCAATAAGCTCAGGGAAAAATTCCCTGAAATCATTTTCAAAAATAGTATAATTGTTTTTAAGATCAGAAATAGCATTTTCCATTCCCGAATCAAAAGCGGTTCTCCTTGCCATTCCGTTGAAAACTCTTTGCAAATCAACAAAATTTGCATATCCTACAAGCCAGTTTTGAGCTATCATAAAAGGCAATATCCTTTTAATTTTTTTTGGAAGAAGAAAATAATTTTTAGTAAGTATTTTGTAAGCACGCGAAACAAAATCTACCAAATCTGTTTTCGAATAATCTTCCCAGTTTCTTGCCAGAAAATGATCGTAATAAATGTCAATTATCACAACTGAATATTTTTTGTATTTCCCGTTAAGTCTTTGCGAACTCCTTCTGAAAACCGGATGCTGATCGGTATATTTGTCGATTGCTCTGTGAAGCAATATCCCTTCTTTTATCTTATCATTATATTTATCGAAATCTTTACCTTTTACGGCATCGGCAATAAAATTTCCTAAAGTGATATGTTCATCTTCAGGCGATAAATATAAATGAGCCAAAAAGTTCATTGTAATAGGTTTTGATTTACAAAATTACTTAAATTTGTAAAATAAATAAAATTGGTTTTAAAAAAGTAAAATATATTGAATGCAAAAGTTACTATTATTAGGTGATGAAGCTATTGCTCAGGGAGCAATAGATGTCGGGGTATCCGGAATATATGCATATCCCGGAACTCCCTCAACTGAAATTACAGAATACGTCCAAAAATCAAAAGAAGCAAAAGAAAAGAATATCAGATCGGAATGGTCGGCAAATGAAAAAACTGCAATGGAATCTGCAATCGGAATGTCTTATGCCGGAAAACGTGCAATGGTTTGCATGAAACATGTAGGGCTGAATGTAGCAGCTGATGGTTTTATAAATTCAGCGATAACCGGTGCAAACGGTGGACTTGTTATTGTTGCAGCTGACGATCCCTCAATGCACTCTTCACAAAATGAGCAGGACTCAAGATTTTACGGAAAATTTGCAATGATACCTATACTCGAACCTGCCAATCAGCAGGAAGCTTATGATATGGTGAGTTATGGTTTTGAGTATTCCGAAAAAATGAAAATACCTGTTTTGATGAGGATTACAACACGACTGGCACATTCAAGATCGGGAGTTGAAAGAAAAAAATCTATTAAGCAAAATGCAGTTAATTTACCGGAAAATTTAAAACAATATATTTTGTTGCCGGCAATTGCACGAAAACAATATAAAGTACTTCTTAATAATCAGGAAAAATTTATTGAAGAATCTGAAAACTCAAACTTCAATAATTATTATGATAATGAAAATAAAAAACTTGGTATTATAACTTGTGGGATAGCTTATAATTACCTTGCCGAAAATTTCGAAGATCAAAAAATCCCCTATCCTGTTTTAAGTATCAGGCAATATCCTGCTCCAATTAAACAAATTGAAAAAATTTATGATGAATGTGACGAAATACTTGTTCTTGAAGAAGGAGCACCGGTAATT
Source organism: Bacteroidales bacterium (assembly GCA_030630005.1). GTDB lineage: Bacteria > Bacteroidota > Bacteroidia > Bacteroidales > JAIORY01 > JAIORY01. The sequence continues at coordinate 4,419 of DAOVNY010000076.1, forward strand.
GAGGAATTACTGAAAGGACTACTAAATAAAGGTAAAACAATAAAAGGAAGATTAGATGGCACTATCCCGCGTGATGGTGAACTTAATCCGAAAATTGTTGCCGATGCACTTGGAATAATTTATGATGAAACCGAAAACATTCCCGGAATAGTTGCAGGACGCCCACCGTCATTTTGCCCGGGCTGCTCTCATATTGATTCATATAAAGCATTGAACGAAGCTTTGCGAGATTACTCAAAAGGCAGAGTGTTTGCTGATATCGGATGTTATACTCTCGGTGCTCTCGAACCATTTAATGCAATTAATTCTTGTGTGGATATGGGTGCTTCAATAACTATGGCTATTGGTGCTTCTGAAGCCGGTTTGGTTCCTGCCATTGCTGTAATAGGTGATTCAACTTTTACTCATTCAGGTATGACCGGATTATTAGATGCAGTTAATAATAACTCATCTATCACTGTTTTGATCATGGATAACTCAACAACAGGAATGACAGGAGGACAAAAATCTTCTGCTCTTGGCAAAATTGAACAAATATGTATCGGTCTTGGTGTGGAAAAAGAACATTTACATGTTCTCAAACCATTGAAAAAATATCATGAGGAAAATGCAAATATTATTAAATCTGAACTTAAATATAATGGTGTTTCTGTTATAATTCCGAGAAGAGAATGTGTTCAGACTCTTAATAAAAGGATGAGGAAAAAACTGAAAGTGCAAGTAACAGAAAATGTATTAAAACAAATATAAACTCATGAAAAAAGATATAATACTGGCTGGAGTAGGTGGTCAGGGAATACTTTCTATAGCAGCAACTATTGGAACAGCTGCAGTTAATTCAAATTTATTTTTAAAACAAGCCGAAGTTCACGGAATGAGCCAAAGAGGAGGAGATGTTCAATCGCATTTGAGATTATCATCAAAAAAGATATTTTCCGACCTTATTCCCCAAAGTAAAGCCGACCTTATTATTTCGGTCGAACCTATGGAGGCGTTAAGATATCTTCCGATGCTTTCGCCTGATGGTTGGGTAATTACAAATATTAATGCTTTTGATAATATTGCTAATTATCCTGATATTGATAAAGTTTTGGATAAAATAAAATCATTACCCAAACATATTGCCATTGATGCTGATAAAATTGCAAAAGATATCGGTTCGCCACGTTCGGCAAATATTGTCGTACTTGGTGCTGCTACTCCTTTTCTCGATCTTGATTATTCAAGTCTCGAAGATGCTCTAAAAAGTATTTTCGGTAATAAAGGGAATAAAGTTATACGAGCAAATCTTGATGCTTTAAAAGCAGGAAAAGAATTTGCTGAAAATAATCTATATTAAGTACAGAATTCTGGCTTTATGTCGAATAAAGTGAATGATATTTATTTCGACATCTATTGATATTATTTTGGTAAAAAACATTCAATAAGCAACACTCAACACTCAATAAACAAGTAAAAAAGTAGAAACACTGAAACCATGAAAAGAATACTTGAAATATTTTCTTTAATAATTATTAGCTGCTTGATAATAATCGCTTACGAATTTATCCCAATAGAAAAAGGAAGTCTGAATTCAGATGGAATTTCGACATCAGATACCGTACCGGACCCAAATTTTAAATACGGAATTGTAGTTGATCCTATGTTGATATATCACGGTAAGGTAAAACGTAATGAATTTCTTTCAGATATTTTATTGAGATATAATGTTGATTATGCGAAAATAGATATTCTGGCAAAGAGATCAAAAAAAGTATTTGATGTAAGAAAAATCAGAAGAGGTTTCAATTATTCGGTATTGTGTACAAATGATTCATTAAAAAAGGTTTTATACTTTGTTTATGAAAGTTCGCCAGTTGATTATGTGGTTTTTGATCTTGGTGATTCGGTACATGTACACACCGGGAAAAAAGATATAGAAAGACGAATAGCCACAAGCTCGGGAATTATTGAATCTTCTCTTTGGAACAGTATGGTTGGTAATGGAACCAATCCGAATCTCGCTAATGACTTGTCTGAAATTTTTGCATGGACTATTGATTTTTTCGATATCAAAAAAGGAGACTATTATAAAGTTATATATGAAGACCTGTATGTTGAAGATGATAACATTGGAATAGGAAAAATTATTGGTGCATTATTTCATCATATAGATAAAGATTATTATTCTTTTTATTTTGTTCAGGATAGTGTGGGAGATTATTTTGATGATGAAGCCGGAAGTATGAGACGTACTTTTTTAAAAGCTCCATTAAGATTTAAAAGAATAAGTTCGGGATATTCGTTAAGTCGCATGCATCCAATTCTGAAATACAGAAGACCACACCGCGGAATTGATTATGCTGCTGCTTATGGAACGCCTGTTCTTACCGTTGGCGATGGAATTGTTACGAGAGTTAGATGGACACGACAGGGTGGCAGAACAGTAAATATAAAACATAACGGAACATATTCCACTGCTTATATGCACTTATCAGCTTATGGAAAAGGAATAAAAAAGGGAGCACAAGTAAAACAAGGAGATGTGATAGGCTATGTTGGGAAATCAGGGCTGGCAACCGGTCCTCATCTCGATTTTCGATTTTACAGAAACGGAAAAGCTATTAATCCTTTAAAAGTAAAATCACCTCCGGCAAATCCGGTTGATTCAATTTTTATGCAAGAATTTGATAGTTTGAAATTATTGATCAAAGAACAACTTAATAATATTGTTTTAGATACATTATTAGTTTTACGGTAAAATTATCAATTTGTTTTTATTTTGCAACTTCAAATGTTGCTTTTCCAAAACAGACTTTCCCATTATAACTTATTCCTCTGACAATAATATCGTATTTCGAACAATGGTCTGAAGTGTAAAATGATAGTGAAATATCTTTGTCTGATATTAGCAAATCAGGTTTCCAATAAAGCATATTCCTGAAATCAGGGATTCTGCTTTTCTTCTTACTCCCAGAATTATATTCCGGTAATACAGGATAAGCAGATAAAGTAATTGTTTGAAAATCTACATAAACAGATTCACCTGAAAAATCATAATCAGCAAAATTATCAGTATTTGTTATTATTCTAATAATACCATTTAATGTGTAGTCTCCATACACATACGGTTTATCTATTACTTCAATTTTTTCAATTTTTTTGGGATTAATTTTCATCAATTCATTTACATCAAACACAGGAATATTATCCAAAAGGATTAATGGATCGCGATATACCTCAACAGTTTTTGAATTTGAAACAATTAAACTATATCTGTCACCTTTTTTACTTAATCTGGTATATGGAACTATCTCTTTTATAACATCTTTGAATGACGGAAGCTGAATATAATCAGCTAATACAATAGATATTTCAACATCTCCAAAACTTATCGGGAAATTATATTGTTTGATTTGATCAGAAGATTCCTTGCTATTATAAAGTTTTGTTATTTGATAATTGACAAACATTTCTTCGAGTAATTTTCGTTGTGTGCTATCCATTACTAAAGGAATAGTTTTGTTAGAAGCAAAACTTCCGGAAAAGTCATTGTTGACCAGAAATTCAGCTTGATAATTTTTCCATTGTTTCATACTAATTAGCACACCATGCATATTTGTAAGTTGATTTAATGAAAAAATAAACTCGCCATTTTCTCGAGTCGAATTGATATGAAACTGTGGATCTTTACCGAGGACAGAAACAAAAACCTGTTGATTAGACAGAGGTTTTTGTGTATTTTTATCGCGTACAACTCCACTTATACTTACATCTCTGTTTTCAGGAATCCATGCAAATTTCTTATAATCTTTATATTTGAAATTGGTTTTGGCATTTTCAGACTTGATAATTTTTTCGTGGAGAGGATCCGGGATACTTTTACTTAATCGAAACAAGTCGTGATTACTTTTCGAGCTCAAAAGAAAAGCATTTAAAAGTTGTGGATTATCAATTAAATATTCAGGAATGATAGTATCATTTTCACGTAAAGTACCATGTTTTACAACAGAAACAGTAAGAAAAGCATAATTTTGTTTAGCTCCAAAATCAGTATCAATTTGTACATCTACAAGTTCTCTTGGTGAGTGTTTCTTCTTATTAACATTGACATTGATATTAAAAGGCTTAGAAGATAAATTGTAATTATGATGTATTCCTAAAACATTATTTTCTGCAGAATTTAATTTCTTTTTCCTTTGAGTTGTATCTGTCTGTATTGTATCTTTTGCATTTAAGGATGTTTCCGGATTAATAATAGTAATATATGATGTGAAATAATTTTCAGGTGAAAAATTTCTAAGATACTGTGTGTATGCTCTCACAAAATAATTTCCGCTTGGTGTTTCTCCGGGAATTTTAAACGAGCCATAAGCAATCCCATCCGAAATTTTGAATTTCCTTTTAATTATTGAATTTCTGTTTTCGTTATAAACCTCAACATACAAAACATTACTCAATACATTATCCGAAAGAAATTCATTTATATAACAATAAGAAGAAAACCAGATATCTTCTCCTGAAAGATAAATATCTCTGTCTGTAAAAAGAACAACATTTTCAATTACATTTTCGGGTATTTCCTCATTTGTAAAATCTCTGAATCTTTGACCATATATTATATTCGCAGCCACACTAAAAATCCATACGAGAAATAATACTTTCTTCATCTGTTTATATTTTAACATTTAACCATTTTTGCATTTGTTAATATTCCACAATTCCATCATTCCATTATTCTATTACTCTATCCAAAATTCCGGTTTATCCACAGTACCTCCTTTGCGTGTACAATCAACACAGTCTTGATGCGGAAGAGCTTTCGCTCCATTATTAGAAGTTGTAACATAAAGAGGCCATATTTCTGGACCTGTCCAACGAATATATGCAAATGCTTCAAAATCAGCTAATGTAAGAACACACTCCCAATAATGAAACACAAGCTCAGGTCTGTCAACAAATATCCTTTTTTCTGAGATACCTGCTGCCATAAAATAACCTAATACCGGTTCTTCTTCATCATTTTCACAATGTACATTTCCGCAAATCTGATATGGCAATGAAGAGAAAAGCGATCCTTGTTCAGAGTTTAAATCTTCAATACGATGCCAAAAATTATAAACTTTTTCAGTAATTGTGAATTGTTTAACCAACAAACTATACTTTATCGACAAATCACGGTCTTCAGTTGAAACATAATTTAAAGGAAAACCTATGATCTTTGGTTCTGACAGATCAACTGTATTTGAAACCAATATATCAGTTAAAACATCAGTCCTCCAACAAGTAAAAAGAGTATCACGATTATAGTTAGGTTTTAAAGCACCGTCAAAAATATAATTTATCAAAAAACTCGAATTATATTCATAAGTGCTTTCTAATCTCCACAGATAATAATTTGCATCAGTAGCTGCAAGTTTGGTATCCACATAAAACTGTAAACCCGCCAGATCATAATGATGAAACATACTTTGTTGGTATTCAACATTTGCATAGACTGAATCAATTTCGACAGCAGCTAATAATTCCTCAAAATCTGAAGAATATGTTTTATTGTCAGGAGTTTTTATCTGTATCTTATATTTCCTTCCTACAACACCCTGAATACCATCAGTTGCTGTAGAATACTCACCGGGATTGTTTTCTGTAAGAGTTTCCGAGTTACCAATATCATCAAAAATAATTACTTCAGCATTCGGATAAGGTGTATATTCTGAATTATTAATTGGTGAAGAAATTGATAGCTTAATTGTGTATGGCCCCGGTTCATTCGTTATCATTCCATCAACTACCAGAACATTTTCATATTTCTCAATATCCGGAAAATATATTTCCACACACGAAGTGCAAACAAATACACATAATATCAAAATATTCCTGATAAACTTAATCTTCATAATTTCCAAGTTTAAAACTATAAGTTATTGATGGTATTGGAGTACCAAAAATTGATAATTTGTATGAATAAATAGAGCCACCCTTTGATTGAAAATAAATTGAGTAAGCATTTTTCCTTCCCGTAAGGTTATAGATTGAAAAAATCAACGACCCATGTGCTAATTTCTTTATATGCAGGTTTCCTTCAATTTTCAATGAAATATCAACTCTAAAATAATCAGGTAGTCGATACTCATTACGCATAGAATAGTTTAAAATTTTTACTCCATTTTGATAATAAATAGAAGTGGGATAAGTAATTGGTCTTCCGGTGGAATAGA